>DATATI010000021.1 GCA_036268875.1 Polyangia bacterium
GCCAGGTCTTCGCCCAGCTCTTCCAGGAAACCGGAGATCTCCGACGCCGACAGCGATTCGATGCGCCGGCGCAAACCCTCGGTCTCGTCGCGCAAGCGGGCGGCGCGCCGGCGAAAACTGGCCAGCGTCGTGTGCAGCAAGATCACCTCGGCGCTTTGCTCGCGCAGGGCTTCGTCGCTGACCGGGCCGCCGTTGCTGCCCACGTGCAGGTGAGGCGGCGACGGCAAGCGCGACGTTGCTTGCCGAATCTCCGTCTGCAGCGTGCTTTCGATGGTGGCCAGCGTGTGCAACTCGGCCTTCAAATCGTCCTCGATCTCGCGCAGCTCGTCGGCGATGCGCGGATCGGCCAGCGCCGTCGGGAGATCGGAACCATTGGTGGGCACGGGAGGCGCGATCACCACGTTCGGTACCGCCTCGGTCTGCTGGCGCTCCAGGCTCAGGCGGGCGATCTCGCCTTCAAGGTAGCTGGCCCGGGCCTGCGCCTCGCTCACCTCGGCGCGGGCGCGCGCCGACGCCATCCGATCCTCGTCGGAGACGCGCCGCAAAGACTCCAGTTCGCTGCGCAGACCGTCCCGCTCGCGCGTGGTGTCTTGCAGCTTGCGGGCGGTCTCCTGCAACTGGGCGCCATCGCCATCAGCGGTGACCGACGCGGCCACCGTACGCTTCTCGTGCTCAAGGCGCAGAAGCTTTCCTTCCAGCTCGGCCAGCCGCGAACGCCGCGCGCGATCGGCCTCTTCCAGCTCCTTGGCGCCCTTGCGCAGCGACGCCGCTTCGTTGGTCGCCGTCATCACCTTCGCCTCGGCGGCTTTCAAGGCCTCTTCCAGTTCGTTGACCAGTGCGGTCTGTTCGGCCACCGACGTCTTGAGGCGCGTCAGCTCGTCGACGTGGGCACCGGCGGCGCGGTGAAACTCTTCCAGCGTGCGCTCGCGCGCGGTGCGAGCGGCGATCAGCTCTTCCGACTGGCCGCGGCCGTTGTCGCCCGCCACCACGCGGGCGATGGCCACGCGCAGTTTTTCTTCCAGCTCGGCCAGGCGCCAGGTCAGATCCTGCTTTTCGCCTTCCAGACGGGCGATGCGCTCGTCGCGCGCCGACAGCGCCTCCTCACGCTCTTCCAGGCGGCGGGCCTCGGCATCGGCGGCGCGCATCCGATCCTGCAGCACACCCACCTCCCGTCGCTCGCGCGCCGCAGTCTCCTCGGCGCGGCGCAGGCGGGCCCGCAGATCTTCGGACTCTTCCTTGCGGTCGCGCTCGGCGGCGGCCACCGCCTCCAGACGCTGCTCGGCGGCGCTGGCCCGCGCTTCGGTCTCGGCCAAGACCGCGCGCAGGCGATCGGCGTCATCGCGAAGCGCGGCGTACTCGGCCAGCTGCGTACGGTTGGGCTCGGCATCGGTCGGCAGGCGCAGGCGCTGGGTCAGGACCGTCATCTCCTCGGCGGTCTTGCGGGTCAGTCCCAGCACCAGCTCGTCGGCATCGGCCAGGGCGCGGCGCAGCTTGGCGATCTCGCCGTCCAGCGCCGCGCGATCCTCCGCTGCCCGTCGCAGCCGGCCGCGTAGCTCTTCGATCTCCTCACCCTGGGCGCGGGTGATGCGCAACGCCGAGTCCGACTGCGCAGTGGCGTCGTCCACGCGCCGGCGCAGCTCGGCCACCCGGCCCTCGGCTTCTTCCAGACGCGAGCGCATGCGCCGCTCGGAATCTTCCAGCCGACGCTCGTTCGCCGACAGGCCGTCGGGCGCCGGCGTGCGCGGGCCGTTCGACGACGATTCGCCGCCAGCGGACAGCGACGCTTCCAGCGGCGCGAACGGCACCTGGACCAGCGCATAGCCAAGCCCCAGCACCTCGTCGGTGCCGCCGACGGCCAGGTAGCGGGTGGCCGGCTCGGCGCCGCCATCGATGAGGCGCGAATCGACGTGCAGCTCCTGCGGCGCGCCTTCGAACTCGATCATGCCGAAGCCCAGGAACGGCGTCTGACCGAACATGCGCACCCGCGGAAAGTGCGCGCCCAGGGCGTCAGCGATTTCGTAGTAACCGACGCCGCCGTCGGCCAGCGCCGACGCCGCGCGAGCGCGATCGCCGTTGGCCACTGACACCACCAGACGACCGCCGTCGGCCAGCAGGCGTTTCCAGGCGCCGATGATCCCGGGCCGGCGAATCAGCGCCTCGGCATCGGGAACCATGATCAGATCGAACGTCTCGGCCAGCGGCGGCAGTTCGCCCAGCGTCGGCGTCAACCGCAAATCCAAGTTGGGCCGCCGCAAACGAGCGCGACCTTGCTCGATGGCCGCTGGGTCGGTATCGATGCCCACCACGCGCTCGGCGCCGTGGGTCAACAAATACTCGGCGCCAGCGCCGACGCCACAACCCACCTCCAGTACGCGCCGGCCGGCATAAACCGGCTCTAGATACGCATAAAGGGGCAATCGGTGGCCGAGGGGATCTTTGTATAGACGTGCCGACATGCTTCTTTGCGGCGGACTATACCCCAGAACGAATTCCGCTTTCGCCACCGACTGTATGACCTTTTGAGGGCGGATCGCCGCTTGACTCGAAAAGTATGGGTTATTACAATTTTAGCGCTCGCTTCTTTCCGCCCGCAGACGTCGTGATCGGGAGACGCCGCGCTGGCGCTCGATCCGAAACCGCGTTCGCCGCCCGCCTTTGCTCCTTCCTTCTTTCGATCGCTCGCCCACCGCCTCACTGAATTCACCTCCGATGAATCTTGCCGACATCAAGCGCAAATCGATCACCGAGCTGTTCCAGCTCGCCGGCCAGCTCAATGTCGAGAGCGCGGGATCGCTGCGCCGTCAGGAGCTGATCTTCGCGCTTTTGAACGCTCACGCCGGCGCGCGCGGCGAGATCGTCGGCAGCGGCGTGCTGGAAACCCTGGTCGATGGATTCGGGTTCCTGCGCTCGCCCGACTACAACTATCTGCCCGGACCCGACGACATCTACGTGTCGCCGTCGCAGATCCGGCGGTTCAACCTGCGCACCGGCGACACGGTCTCGGGATCCATTCGCCCGCCCAAGGAATCCGAGCGCTACTTCGCCTTGCTGAAGGTCGATCAGATCAACTTTGCCCCGCCGGAAGAACAAGCGGACACGATCTTCTTCGACAACCTGACGCCGCTGTACCCGAACCAGCGGCTCAATCTTGAGTATGACGCCAAGAACTTCTCGACCCGCATCGTCGATCTGCTGTGCCCGATCGGCAAAGGGCAGCGCTGCTTGATCGTCTCACCGCCGCGCGCCGGCAAGACCGTGTTGCTGCAGGACGTGGCCCACGCCATCGCCACCAACCACCCCGAGGTGACGTTGATGGTGCTGCTCATCGACGAACGGCCGGAAGAGGTCACCGACATGATCCGGTCGGTCAAGGGCGAGGTGGTCAGCTCGACCTTCGACGAGCCGGCGGCCCGCCACGTTCAGGTGGCGGAGATGGTGCTGGAGAAAGCCAAGCGACTGACCGAACACAAACGCGACGTGGTGATCCTGCTGGACTCGCTGACCCGGCTGGCCCGCGCGTACAACAGCATCGCGCCCACGTCGGGCAAGGTGCTATCGGGCGGCGTCGACGCCAACGCCCTGCAAAAGCCCAAGCGGTTCTTCGGCGCCGCCCGCAACATCGAAGAAGGCGGCTCGCTGACCATCGTGGCGACGGCCCTGATCGACACCGGGTCGCGAATGGACGACGTCATCTTCGAGGAGTTCAAGGGCACCGGCAACGCGGAGATCCACCTTGACCGCAAGCTGATGGAAAAACGCATCTTTCCCTGCCTGGACGTCAACAGGTCAGGCACGCGCAAGGAGGAGCTCCTGGCCAAGAACGGCGCCCTGGGCCGCATCTGGATCCTGCGCCAGCTTCTGCATCCGCTGGGCGTCATCGACGCCATGGAGTTTGTGCGCGACCGAATGGGCAAGACCGCATCCAACCAGGAGTTTCTCGACTCGATGTCGACCTAGAAACAGCAGTTTCGACCGAGGGCGCGCGGTCTTTGCTTGCGCCCGGGGCGAACCCCCCATATAAGAAGCGGTTTCCGAGGACCATCATGGCGAAAAAAGGCATTCATCCCCAGTACAAGGCCGCCACCATCACCTGCGCGTGCGGCCATTCCGTCGAGACCTTCTCGACCCGCGGCACGTTCATGGTCGACATCTGCTCGAACTGCCATCCGTTCTATACCGGCAAGCAGAAGTTCGTCGACGCCGCCGGCCGCATCGAGCGCTTCCAAAAGAAGTACAACCGCCCGTCGTCCACGCCGCAATCCTGAGACGGAAGCTGCGCCCGCCAGCGAGGCGACCACCGTTCGTCTGGTCCGCGCGCTGAAGGCCGTGCCCCGCGATGCTTGACGACCTCTTGCTGAGAAAGTTGGCCGCGGTCGAGCTGCGCTTTGAAGAGCTGTCGGCGAAGCTGGCCGATCCGATCGTGCTGGCCAACCGCCAGCTGATGCAAAAGCACAGCAAGGAGCACTCCGATCTCCGCGAATTGATGGAGGCGCTGCGCGATCACCGCGAGATCGTCAAGCGGGTGGCCGAGGCGCGCGAGCTGCAAAAAGATCCGGAGATGCGCGAGCTGGCCCGGCAGGAAGAAAACCAGCTGGCCGGCGAACAAGAACGACTTGAGCAGCGCATGACCTTGCTGCTGCTGCCCAAGGATCCCAACGACGAAAAGAACATCCTGCTGGAGATCCGGGCTGGCACCGGCGGCGAAGAGGCGGCGCTGTTCGCCGCCGATTTATTCCGCATGTACACCCGTTTTGCCGAGCGGCGCCGGTTCGCTGTCGAGATCCTGTCGATGTCCAGCGCCTCGGCCGGCGGCATCCGCGAGGTGGTGGCCGGGATCTCCGGGCGCGGCGCCTTCTCGCAGCTGAAGTACGAATCGGGCGTGCACCGGGTGCAGCGCGTGCCCGCCACTGAAGCCCAGGGCCGCATCCACACCTCGACGGCGACCGTCGCGGTGATGCCCGAGGTGGAAGACGTGGAGATCGAGATCGATCCCAAAGATCTGAAGATCGACGTCATGCGCTCGGGCGGACCGGGGGGTCAGTCGGTGAACACCACCGACTCGGCGGTGCGCATCCACCACCTTCCGAGCGGCCTCATCGTCCACTGCCAGCAGGAAAAATCGCAGCACAAGAACAAGGCCATGGCCATGAAGCTGTTGCGGGCCAAGCTGTACGACATCGAAGAAGAAAAGCGCCAGACCGCCGAGCGCGACGCCCGCCGCAGCCAGATCGGCTCGGGCGATCGCTCGGAGAAAATTCGCACCTACAATTTCCCGCAGGACCGCCTGACCGATCACCGCATCGGCCTGACCAAGCACAACCTGCCGGGGATCCTGGACGGCGATCTGAACGACGTCATCGAAAGCCTGCGGGCGCATTTTCAAGCCGAAGCGCTGAAGCAATCGGCCGGCGACGCGCCGCCGAACTGATTCGTCGACGAAAGCCAGACGAAGCGGATGCGGATCGTTCTGCTGGACAGCTTCGCGGCGGATCAAGGCCAGCCTGCCTGGGGGGAATTGGCGGCCCTGGGCGACGTTGTGCCTTATGCCCGCACGGCGCCGGAGCAGGTGATCGCGCGCTGTCAGGGCGCGGACGCGGTGCTGACCAACAAGGTGGAGATCAAAGCGGCGGTGATGGCGGCCTTGCCGTCGCTGCGCTACATCGGCGTCGTCGCCACCGGCACGAACATGGTCGATCTGGCGGCGGCCGGCGCGCGCGGGATCGCGGTGACCAACGTGCCGGCGTACGCCTCTGATTCGGCCGCGCAGCTGGTTTTCGCGCTGCTCCTGCACTTCACCCACGACGTGGCCGGACACAGCGCCGACGTGAAGGCCGGCCGCTGGGCGGGGGCGCCTGACTTCTGTTTCTTTCGCCAGCCTCTGATCGAACTGGCGGACAAGACCTTGGTCGTGGTCGGCAGCGGCCACATCGGACGCGCCGTCGGACGTATCGGGGCGGCCTTCGGGATGCGCGTCCTGCCGGCGGCGGTGCCGGGTTCGCCGTCGACCGAGGGGCGGGTGCCGTTGAGAGAAGCCCTGGCGGCTGGCGACGTCATCACCCTGCACTGCCCGTTGACGGCGAGCACGCGGGGGATGGTGAACGCGGACTTTCTCGGCGCGATGAAGACCGACGCTATCTTGATCAATGCCGGACGCGGCGCTTTGATCGACGACGGCGCTTTGATCGCCGCGCTTTCTGCGGGGCGGCTGCGCGGCGTGGGTCTGGACGTGCTGCAGACCGAACCGCCGCCGGCCGATCACCCGCTGACCAACCCGCAGGCGCCGTGGGCGGCGCGCGTCGCCATCACACCGCACATTGCCTGGGGCACGGTCGAGGCGCGCCAGCGCATTCGTGACGAAGTGACGAAGAACCTGGCGGCGTTTATCGCTGGCCAGCATCGCAATAGAGTCGTCTAGACCCGCCATGGATCATCAGCACCCGCCCGAGCCGCCCCGTCGTATCAGCAAGCTGCGAGTCGCGCCCGGCGGCGAAACGGCGCGCGATCCGGTGTGCGGGATGATCATCCCCGTCGCCGAGGCGGCCGGCCAGCAGGTACACGAAGGGGTGACGTACTATTTTTGCAACCCCGGCTGCCTGGAAAAATTCCGCCGCGATCCCGCGCGATACGTGAACGCCACGGCGGCGCCCGAACCGATGACGGCCGGCGTCTCCAGCGGCGCTGCCGGCCCAGCGGCGTACACCTGTCCCATGCATTCTGAGGTCCTCCGCGATCGTCCCGGGCCTTGCCCGATCTGCGGCATGGCCCTCGAGCCGCGGCAGATAACCATCGACGAAGGCCCGAGCCCCGAGCTTGTCGACATGACCCGGCGATTCTGGTTCGCCGCCGCCCTGTCTTTGCCGCTGCTGATCATCGACATGGCCAAGTTGTGGCAAGACCAACCGTGGTTGCAGGTCTTGCTGGCAACGCCGGTGGTGCTGGGCGCCGGCTGGCCTTTGCTGAAACGCGCCTGGGCGTCGGTGGTCGGCCGCCGGCCCAACATGTTCACGCTGATTGGCCTCGGCACTGGCGCGGCGTTCGCATTCAGCGCGGTGGCCTGGCTGTTCCCGCATCGTTTGCCGGCGACGTTCGCCATGCACGGCAATGGCGGCCACCCGCCGCTTTACTTCGAATCGGCGGCGGTGATCACCACGCTGGTGCTTTTGGGCCAGGTGTTGGAACTGCGCGCGCGCGGCGCCACCGGCGGCGCCATCCGCGCGCTTTTGGGGCTGGCGCCGAAGACCGCGCGGGTGATTCAACCGACCGGCGGCGAGACCGACGTCGCGCTGACCGATGTTCATCCGGGCGATCTGCTGCGCGTGCGTCCAGGCGAACGCGTGCCCACCGACGGCATGGTCATCGAAGGGCGAAGCGCAGTCGACGAATCTATGCTGTCCGGCGAACCCTTGCCGGTGGCCAAGGCGCCGGGGGCGCGGGTCATCGGCGCCACCATCAACGGCAGCGGCGGCTTCGTCATGCGCGCCGACCGCGTCGGCGCCGACAGCGTCCTCGGCCAGATCGTCCGCCTGGTGACCGAAGCCCAGCGCAGCCGTGCCCCCATTCAACGGCTGGCCGATCGGGTGTCGGCGGTGTTCGTGCCGGCGGTGGTGGCGGTAGCGGTGCTGGCCTTCGTCGGCTGGTGGCTGCTGCCGGGCGCACCGGAGCCGCGTCTGGCGCACGCGCTGGTGGCGGCGGTGTCGGTGTTGATCATCGCCTGCCCGTGCGCGCTGGGCCTGGCCACGCCGATGTCTATCATGGTGGCGGCCGGCCGAGGGGCCAGCGCCGGTGTGTTGATCAAGAACGCCGAGACGCTGGAACGTCTGGCCACGGTCGACACGCTGGTGTTGGACAAGACCGGCACGCTGACCGAGGGCAAGCCGCGCCTGGCGACGATCAAAGGCGCGGGCGTCAGCGACGGCGAGCTGGTGCGCCTGGCCGCCACGGTCGAGCGCGGCAGCGAGCACCCGCTGGCCGGCGCACTGGTCAGCGCCGCCCAGGAGCGCGGCATCACCCTGACCGCCACGCAGGAATGGGAAGCCGTCCCCGGCAAAGGCGTGATCGGTTCGGTCGAAGGCCGACGGGTGGCGGTGGGCAGCCGCGCGCTGCTAGACGAATTGAAGATCGACGTCGGATCGTTGCGCCTGGACGCCGAAGCGTTGCGCGCCGACGGCCAGACCGTGGTCTTCGTGGCGGTGGCGGCGCGGGTGGTCGGCTTGCTGGGCATCGCCGATCAGGTTCGCCCGACCAGCGCGGCGGCGCTGCAGACCCTGCGCGCGCAGGGCCTGCGCATCATCATGTTGACCGGCGACAGCCGCGGCACCGCTGACGTGGTGGCGCGCAAGCTGGGCATCACCGACGTGCGCGCCGAGCTCTTGCCGGCGCAGAAAGCGGAAGAGGTGCGCCGCCTGCAAAGCAGCGGCGCGGTGGTGGCCATGGCCGGCGACGGCGTGAACGACGCGCCGGCGCTGGCCGCGGCGGCGGTCGGGATCGCCATGGGCTCGGGCGCCGACGTGGCGATGGAGAGCGCGGGCATCACCCTGGTCAAAAGCGATCTGGCCGGCGTGGTGCGGGCGCGGGTGCTGGCCCAGGCCACCATGCGCAACATTCGCCAGAACCTGTGGCTCGCGTTCGTTTACAACGCGCTCGGAATCCCGCTGGCGGCCGGGGCGCTGTATCCGCTGTTCGGCCTGGTGCTGGGACCGATGGTGGCCAGCGCGGCGATGTCGCTGTCGTCGGTGTCGGTGATCGCCAACGCGCTACGCCTGCGTTCGCTGTCCTTGGTCGAAAAACCATAACGTCCCGGGCGCGCCGTTCGTACGGATGACGGGGAAAGCCGGACCGCGGGCGCCTCGCGGCCGAAAGCGCTAGACTAAAAAATGGTGTAGCCATGCAAAGCAAGAAAAACGGAACCTTGGCGATACGGGTCTTGGTGGGCGTTTTCTCGGCAGGCTGGCTCGCCGGTTGCGGCGGTTCGAGCACCAGCAACGATGCCGACAGCAACGCGCAGTTCCTGTCGTGCCTGGAGGCGCACAAGGATACCGGCGTGATGCCGTACGTGCCCGACACCAAGGTGCCTTCCAGCGGCGGGACCTTCGAGGTGACGCTGGTGCAAAGCCACCCCGGGACCGCCGCCGACAGCAGCGCGCCCGGCCCGGAGGTCAAGGGCGACAACACCTGGCAAGTGGCCATCGCCGACATGGGCGGCGCGCCCGTCGACGGCGTCGCCATGAGCGTCTCGCCATTCATGCCCGACCATCAACACGGGACCAGCGTCGTCCCGGGCGTCACCGCCCAAAGCGGCGGCAATTATCAGATCTCGCCGCTGTATCTTTTCATGTCGGGTTACTGGGAGATCACCGTCAACCTGACCCCGCCCGCCGCCGCCGGCACGACCGCCGGCCCCCATGAGACCGCGCTGTTCAAAGTCTGCATTCCTTAGCTCGCGGCTATCAGCGCTCTGCTACTGCGTGCAAGCGGCTGTGCTGGTGTCGACGTGGGTCGTATCGGCGCGCAGGGTTCCGGTGCCGGTTTGCACGCAGGTCCCGAGATCGCCCATCCCGGGCAACAACATATTGGCCTGCGAGGTCCATTCCAGCGTGCCGCCGTTGCCCAGGGTGAAGCTGGGTATCTGCGCGGCGACCGTCGCGTCCAGATCGCCGGAAGCGATCAAGTCTTGCAGCACATCGTCGCCGATCGGTTGGATGTGAACCTTGATCGAGATGCGATCGGGCAGCGCGCTCAGCGTCGTGGTGCCCCCGGGATAGATGCGTTTGATGTGCGTCTTGTTGAACGACGTCGGGTCAGTGACCACCGGCATGACCGAACCCGGCAACTGGTTGGTGCGATAGCTGGCCGCCTGCCAGAACATGTTCACCGCTTTGCCGTCGTCGCCAAAAATACAGTCGCGGATCAGCCACAGGTCGGGATCGGGCGCGGTCTCGATAGTCTGGCCGGCGGGCGGAACGCCGCTTTGATAGATGACCTGGCCGGCCAGGGTGGCGGTGACCTCGACCCAGGCGCGACGATCCTGCGTGGCGCCGCTGGGAAAGCCGTGTCCGGCGCCGGCGTTGTCCAGGATGACCCAGATCTTGCGGGTGGTGGCGTCCAGGCACAGCGTGGTGTGCATGGTGGCGTCGAGCAGAGCTTGGATCCCCTGTTTTTGCGTGTCGGCCTCGGGGAAGGCGGTCAGCGCCACGTCGACGCCGGGGAAGCTGTGGTCGTGCAGATCGCGTTTGCGCTCTGGGGAGATCGTCGACGCGGGCGCCTGTCCACTGTCCGACAAGGCCATGTGGCAATTGGAAGCGCAGGTCAACCCGGCGGTCTTCGGATCGGCAAACAGCGTGCCTTGCCATTCCTTGTACGTGCGTTCGATAGCCGCGCCATGCTGGTTGACGATGTCGTGACAGGTCCCGCAGGCCGCCGCCGATTCCAGGCGCGCCGAATCGAACAGCGTTGAATAGGTCGCCTGGTGCGGCGTCTCGGCGACGGCGTCGGCGAACGGCCCGAACAGGTTGTTGTCCTGGGTCAGGATCAGCGGGTTGTTGTCGGGCATCGACGGATCGACAGCGTGGGCAGCGTGGCAGAAATAACAGGTCACGTTTTTCAACGGCGCGCCGAGGGTACCCAGGTTGAGACCATCGGCGGTGCTTCCCTCTTCGACCGCCATGGGCGCATGGCACTTCACGCAGAAGGTTCCCAGCGCGCCCTGGGTCTCGCGTTGGCCGCGGGCGTTCATGGCCAGGAAGACCGGATCTTCCGATGCGTAGGCGTGCATGCTGCCCGACCATTCGGTGTACTGCTTGGGATGGCAGTCCTTGCACGCGGCGGGATCCAGCATTTCGGCGCGCGTCAGCGTCGGCTTCGGCTTCGAATCGCAACCCGACATCGTCGTCAGCGTGACCGAAACCACTCCGGCGGCCAGCGCGCGCATCGTCAAAAACCGTGAACCCATTTCGAATTCGCTGGTCATTATGACCCGGAACCAAGTTGATGTGTCAGACTGACCGCCACATGCGGCGCGCTTTGGTCCTGGCAGCGGGACTGGCCGTGCTGGGAGCGGGTTGCCCCGGCCCGACCGATCCGCCGGTGAATTGCCCGTCGGATACACCGGCGGCGTGTCCGGCCGCCATGCCCAGCTTCGCTGGCGACGTGGCGCCGATTTTTTCGTCGATCTGCGCGTCCTGCCACACGCCGGGCCAGCAGATGGGGTCGACGCCGCTCGACAGCTATGCCCAGATCAAGGCCGAGGCACTCACCATCAGCACTGAACTGGACGACTGCTTGATGCCGCCGGTCGACGGTCCCAAGCTGAGCGAAGCGCAGCGCCTGACGATCGAGACCTGGCTGGTCTGCGGCGCACCCGAGAATTGAACGCGCATCTTCAGACGCGCTGGATGAGCTCGACCTTGTAGCCGTCGGGATCTTGCGCGAAGGCGATCACCGTCGTGCCGTGCTTCATCGGGCCGGCCTCGCGCGTGATGCGCCCGCCGGCCTGGCGGATGCGATCGCAGGCGGCGGCCACGTCGGGAACGCCGATGGCGACGTGGCCGAAGCCGGTGCCGATCTCGTACGTCTCGACGCCGTAGTTGTAGGTCAGCTCGATGGCCGGGTGCGTGTCCTCCGGGCCGTAGCCGATGAAGGCCAGGGTGAATTTTCCGTCGGGGTAATCGCGCTGGCGCAGCAACGTCATGCCCAGAGCGCGGGTGTAAAAATCCAGGGAACGCGCCAGATCGCCGACCCGAATCATCGTGTGCAGGATGCGCATGACCCCCGTTTTCCCACGGACGACCAAGCACGCGCAACGCATCCTGTAGAATGCGCCCATATGCCCCGCCCTCCTGACGCCGCCACGCTGGACCGGTTGAAACAGATCGTCGGCCCGGCTGGTTTCTCCGTCGACGCCGACGAGCTCGCGCCGCACCTGGTTGAATGGCGCAACCTTTATCGCGGCCAGACGCCGCTTTTGCTGAAGCCATCGTCGACGGAACAAGTGGCCGCCGTGGTGCGCGCCTGCGCCGACGCCGAGGTGGGGATCGTCCCGCAAGGCGGCAACACGGGCCTGGTGGGCGGACAGATTCCGCGCGCCGCCGGCGACGAGATCCTGCTCAGTTTGCAACGCCTGAACCGCGTGCGCGCCGTCGATCCCGTCGACAACGCGCTGACCGTCGAGGCCGGCTGCACGCTGGCCGCCGTGCAACAGGCGGCGGCGGGCGTCGACCGTCTGTTCCCGCTCAGTCTGGCGTCCGAAGGGACCTGCCAGATCGGCGGCAACCTGTCGACCAACGCCGGCGGCATCCACGTCCTGCGCTATGGCAATAGCCGCGACCTGGTGCTGGGCCTGGAGGTCGTCACCGCCGACGGTCAGATCTGGGACGGCCTGCGCGCCCTGCGCAAGGACAACACCGGTTATGAATTGAAGCAGCTTTTCCTGGGCGCCGAAGGAACGCTGGGGATCATCACAGCCGCGGTCTTGAAGCTGTTCCCGCGCCACCGCCAGGTGCAGACCGCCTTTTGCGCCGTGCCCACCATCGAAGCGGCAGTGGCGCTGCTGTCACACGTGCGGCAGACCTGCGACGACGGCGTGCTGGCTTTCGAGCTTTTGCCCCGGCGCGCGCTGGAGTTCGTCACCCGCCACCTCCCCGGGGCCACCGATCCGCTGCCGACCCCGTCGCCCTGGTACGTGCTGTTCGACGTGACCGTCGGGCGCGCGATGCTGGAGCGCAGCCTGGCCGAGGCGGCGGAGAGAAATCTGATCGCCGACGCCGCCGTCGCCGAACACGCCACCCAGGCGACGAACCTGTGGCGCCTGCGCGAAGGGATCTCCGAGTCGCAAAAGCCGGAAGGGGCCAGCATCAAGCACGACATCTCGGTGCCGGTGTCGCGCATCCCGGTCTTCGTTCATCAGGCGATCGCCGCCGTCGAGCGGCTGGTGCCGGACATCCGCCCGGTGCCGTTCGGGCACGTGGGCGACGGCAACTTGCACTTCAACCTCAGCCAGCCGGTGGGCGCCGACGGCCAGGCGTTCCTGGCCCGGTCCGAGGAGCTCCACCACGCCGTGCACGAGATCGTTGCTGCCCTGGGCGGATCGATCAGCGCCGAGCACGGCATCGGCGTGGCCAAGCGTCAGGAGATCCGGCGCTACAAAAGTCCGCTCGAGATCGCCCTCATGCAACGGATCAAGAACGCCCTGGATCCCAAGGGGATCATGAACCCAGGCAAAGGCGTGGCGTAAGGCGGGTGGATTCTCGGGCCCGGCGCGCGGCGCTGCAGCTGGTCGGTTCGTCAGTGCTGTTCGCGGTGATGGCGATGGCCACCAAGGAGGTGGCGCGCCGGGTGCCGGGACCGCAGGCGGCGATGATCCGTTTTGCGGCCGGCGTGATCGCCGCGGTGGTGGGCACGCTGGTCGGCCACGTGCGCATCCGCCCGCGGCGCTGGGGCTGGCTGCTGACGCGCGGCCTTTTCGGCGGCATCGCCGTGCTGACTTACTTCATGTGCATCCAGCGCGTGCCGGTCGGCGTGGCCACGCTGCTGAATCAGACCCAGCCGGTCTACACCATGCTGTTCGCCTGGCTTTTGCTGCGCGAACGGCCGACGCGGGCGGCGGTGGTGGCGCTGCCGCTCAGCGCGGCGGGCGTGGTGCTGATCGTCGGCGTGCGCGTCGCCGAGCTGCACGCCGGCTGGGGCGAAACTTTGGGCATCATCTCGGCGGTGACGTCGGGCGTGGCGGTGACCGCCATCCGCGCCGCCCGCCGCGACCACGCCGACGGGCGGCCGGGCGATTCGGCCTGGTCGGTGTTTTTTTCCTTCACCGCGCTGGGCTTCCTGGTGACGGCGCCGGCCGCGTTGCCGCCGTTCGGGACGTGGTTGCCGCCGACGCCGGCTGAATGGGGATTGCTGGCGGTGGTCGGGGTGGCGGGTGTTTCCGCGCAGCTCATCATGACCGACGCCCTTCGCCACATCGGAGGCGCCACCGCCGGGATCATCGCCCAGCTGGTGGTGTTGCTGACCATGGCCGGTGGAGCGATCATCTTTGGCGATCGCATCACGCTGTCGCTGGTGATCGGCGGCGCGCTGACCCTGACCGGCGTGGCGCTGGTGATCGGCTCGTCGGGGTCGGCGGCGCGGCCGCCGGTGAACGTCATCGACGACTGAACGCCAAGGCCTTTGACGGCCGAGGCAATCGCGGGGATCCTGAACCCCAGGGGGATTATTGAGCAGCACCGAACCGCCCGTCGACACCCTGCCGCCAGGGACGACGCTGGGGAGATACGAGATCCGTCACTTGATTGGCCAGGGAGGAATGGGCTCCGTCTACGAAGCCATCCACCGCGATCTGAAAAAGCGCGTGGCGGTCAAGACGCTGTTGCCCGCGCTGGCCGCCAGCGCCGAGGCCAAAGAAAGATTTTTCCGCGAGGGCGAGGCGGCCTCGCGCATCCGCCACCCCAACGTCGTCGACGTCACCGACGTCGGCGCCGAAGGGCCGATCACGTATCTGGTGATGGAGCTTTTGCAGGGCGAAGACCTGGCGGGTTTGATTCGCCGGCAAGGGCCGCTGCCGTTCGACCGCGCCGCCGACATCATGCTGCCGGTGATGGCCGCCATCACCACCGCGCACGAACAAGGCGTCGTTCACCGCGATCTCAAGCCGGAGAACATTTTTCTGGCCACGTCGGATTTCGGGGCCATGACGCCCAAGGTGCTGGACTTCGGCATCTCGAAGGTGCTGGACGCCGTTCAGCGGGCGGCCCTGACCGGGACGGCGGTGACGCTGGGGACGGCGTATTACCTGCCTCCCGAACAGCTGCGCGGATCGCGACAGGCCGACGCGCGCGGCGATCAGTATGCGTTGGGCGCGATCCTGTACGAATGTCTGACCGGGCGGCGGGCCTTCGACGCCGACAGCCTGTACGCCGTGCTGAAAGCGGTCAGCGACGGAACGTTCCCACCAGCGCACGAACTGCGGCCCGATCTGCCGCCGGCGCTGGAGGCGACCACCGTGCGCGCGATGCAGGTCGAGCCGACGGCCCGCTTCGCGTCGGTGCGGCAGCTGGGCGCGGCGCTGCTGCCCTTCGCCAGCCCGTCGGCGCGCTCGGTTTGGCAGGGTTTTTTCAGCGGTGAAAGAACCGGCCTGACGCCGGCCCCGATCGGAACCGCGGTGCTGACGCCGGCGGCGCTGCCGACCGGACCGGGGCACACCTCGGCGCTGGCGCTGGCGCCGCAAGCGGGAGATCGGGCGGTGGCCGGCGGCAACCACGGCGGCACGCCGTCCGCCGACGAGCTGGCGGCGGCGCTGGGACGGTCGCGCTCGCGCCTGCCGCTCATTGCCGGGTTGGTGGTGGCGGCAGTGGTGGGCCTGGTGATCGCGGCGATGCGCCACGAATCGGCCACGCCCGCGACGACGACGGCAACGACGGAGGCGACTACCGCCACGCCCGCACCCGCCGAGCCCGCTGTCGCGGCAGCGCCACCGGCCCCGGCGGCCACGACCGCCAAGCCGACCGAGGAACCGGTCGTCGTAGTGGACGCCGCCGTTTCCCCGACCGTGGCACCGACGATCAGCGCCGCCGCGGCACCGCCGGTGGTGGCCGCCCCGACGACCGGTCCCGGCAACAGCCCCCCACGCGCTCGCCGTCCGCACGCCGAGCCGGCGAAGAACGAGCCGGCGGGGACGATCGTCAAGCCACCGTCCAGACCGGCGCGGCGAAAACCGGCGGACGTTCTTCCCAACAACGCGCCCATCGTCGAGTGAGAACCGGCGTCGTCGAAACGGCGGTACCAACCGCGCCGGTGCTGGCTCTGCTTCTGGTGGCGAGGCTGGCGGGCGCCGCTCATGCTGGCGCACCGGACGCCGGAGCGCCCGACGCCGCCGGGACCGCCCCGCCGCCGCCAGCCGACACGCGCACCACGGCGCAGATCGCCGCGCTGTGGAACCGCCAGCACACGCCGGCGCCCGGTCCAGCGCGGGCGATCGGCGCAACCGCGGCCGGCTGCCTGCAAGGCGCCGAGGCCCTGAGCCTGCGCGGTCCCGGTTACGTGCTGATCCGTCCCAGCCGGCGGCGTGGGTTCGGTCATCCGGCCATGCTGGCCTTCCTGCGCCGGCTGGCGGCGGCCACCAAGCAAAAACGCCTTCCGCCCCTGCTGATCGGCGATGTCTCCCAGGCGCGCGGCGGTCCGACGCCCAGCGGACACCGCAGCCACCAGTCGGGGCTGGACGTCGATCTTTTCTACGCCCTCCCGCACGGCGTGAACGCCACGCAGCTGCTCGCCCCGCTGACCGAGACCATCGTGCTGCCGCCGGTGGTCGATCTGCACACCCACAAGATGACGCGATACTGGACCGAAGCGGTGCGCACCCTGATCGAGCAAGCCGCGCGCGATTCGGCGGTCGATCGCATCTTCGTCAATCCGGCGATCAAGCGGCAGCTGTGCCACGAGCTGCCGCGCGACACCGCCTGGCTGGGGCGGCTGCGCCCGTGGTGGGCGCACCACGATCACTTTCACGTCCGCCTGGCCTGTCCGGCCGACAGTCCGGCCTGCGTGCCGCAAGATCCGCTTCCGCCCGGCGACGGCTGCACGGCGATGGACTGGTGGTTCACGCCTGACTCGCAGTCGACGCAGACCAAGAAACAGAAGGCGGAGGCGGCGACCCCCATCCAGTTGCCACCGGCGTGCGCAGCGGTCCTTGACGCACCTTCGCGCTGATCGCGGCGTGCTACTGCGCCACCCGCTGGATCAGCTCGGGCCGTGGGTTGACCATGCCGGAGACCAGCAAGCGGCCGGCCTTGCCGTCCCCGCGGATGCGCAAGACCATCTCGACCACCGTCTTCAGATCAAGGCCGTCTTTCTTCAGGCCGGCCAGATCGACGGCGATGTCTTCCGGGGCGCCGCGGCTCAGGGTCTTGCCGCCGCCTTCCTGCTGGTTGCCCTTCGCGTCCTTGAAGATCACCCGGACCTCGACGCTCTGCTGCGTGCCTTCGTACATGGCGGTGAAGCTCCAGCGCTCGCCGAAGCTGGAATAATCGACGCCGCCCAAGGGGACCAGCATCTCGGTCCATTCCTTCGAACCCTCGGGCCAGTGAAACTGCCCTTGGGCCACCTCAAAAAATTTTCCACGCGCCTCTTCCAGGGCGCGAATGCGTCGACCCTGCCAGGACGATCCGGCGGCGAACGACGCCACGGAGAAAAGCACGATGGCGATGGTCCAGAAGAGGCGTGTCTTCATCGGTTTCGCTGTCCCTGCGTTTCGATTCTGAACAGAAGACAGAACAAAGGACCGCCGCGTAACAAGCGATGGTCCTTTGTCTGTCAGCTCCGACGGCGTTCGCCGTGTCGTTAGGCTCTCAAGTTACTACAACGAGCGGAGGAAATTCAGGACGTCCTGCTGGTTGGTGGCCGACAGGGCGTTGAAATTCGCCACCACCGCGTTCGCCTCCGACGCGCAGATCTGCGTCTGGGTGAAAGGCTGGAACCAGACCCCGTTGGCGTTGAACTCCTGGTAGTTCTGCGTCGTCACGCAGGTGTTGCCCGGGCTGGTGTGGGCCTGGATGGCCTGGTACAGGTCCGACGTGCGGCCGTCGTGCAGGAAGAACAACCGCTGCCCCACACCCCACAGCGGCGCCGAGCGGAAGTCGGCCGGACCGGCATTGCCCTGGTTCACGCCGTCGGCCAACGTCGCGCCCAGGTGGTGCACGGCGAAGTCCGAGTACGGGTGATAGGTGACGTTCGACATCCCGCCGAACGGCGACGCGGCGGTGGTCAGGCTGGGGCTGTGGCAGTTCGCACACCCGACGTTGACGAACTGGCTCGACCCGTTCGTCGTGGACGGCGTCGGATCCGCCGGCGCCGGCGGCGCCGAGAAGCGCATGAAGTTGGCGAAGTTCACCACGTCCGACAGACCGGCCGACGTGCTGACGCCGTCTTCGGGGGTGGCGTTGAATACGCAGCCGGCCACGGCGGCGCGTTCATTGGTGAAGACCTCGTTCGAGACGCCCTGCTCGACGTTGTAGGCCTCGCCGGCAAAGACCAGCAGCGACTTGTTCTGCGCCTTCCAGCCGAACCGGGTGACGCTGCCGTCGTTGCCGCTGGTGTTGAGGTGGCCCGAGATCCCGAGCGCGCTCTTGGCTGCCGCGTTGGCCGCCAGGTTCGCGCGCAAGGTCAGGTCAGACGTGTTCTCGACCAGGCCCAAACCGAAGGTCGGCGTGGGAATGCGAAAGCTGGCGTTGTTGGCGGCCAGCTGGGCGACGAAGTTCGGCTGGGCGAGGTTGCAGCCGGGCGCGTCCGTGCGGCCTTTGATGCTGAACAGGCCGGTGACGCCGCCGTCCAGCGGCGCGTTGTTTGCGTTCGAGACCGCGATGAGGCGCATCTCGCGCACCGGACCGTTGGCTTTAATGAAGGACGGCAAGATGTTCGTGGCACCGTCGCGGGTGGCGTCCGCCACCTGCGGGTTGATGGGCGGGCTGCTGCCGCCGGCCGCCGGAAAGGCGTGGCAATCAACGCAGCCAGTGGCGTTGAACGTCGGGCCCAGACCGGCGCCGTCTTCGCCTTCGATCCCGCCCGATACAGAATCGATCTCGCTGAAGACGTCGGCGGCGTCGGCGAAGACGCCCTGTTCGGCCGCCGTCAATCCCGCCAGGGCGGTGCCGGCCGCCGCCGGTCCACCGCGCGGGCCGGGGTCGTGAACGCCGGCAGGCGGCGACACCAACGCCGCTGTCTCCGCTTGCGCTCCCGTGGCCGGGCTGTCCGCCGGTTGATCCGCGACCGCGTCTGCGCAACCAATCCCCGCTCCCGCCAATCCGACCATGAGCAATCTCAATCCCGTTCCCGTCGTCAATCTCATTGGGGTTCCTTTCACGACGAGACAGCAAAACCTCGGCTAGTGAATAAGGCGCCTGCTCTCTCGTCGCGAAGGCGTGTGTGCAAGACACACGCCTCTCGTCGGCAACGGATTTTTGATATCTCCAAAACCGAATCGCCGACCGACCGAGAGAATTAAACGCTTTTTTCTCGTCTGTTTTTTGACAGAGGGCTGCCGCCCCCTTGCGCGCGTGCCAGGGGCCCTTGCACGCCGGCCATTGACTGGCGATCACCGTCGCCGCCCCACGGAGCCCAAAAACACGACGCCATCAAAAAAAGCGCGGATCTTTCCGGAGCAAATTTCGCGGGCGATCAGCCTGACGAACGCTCAGTCGATCGCCGGCGAGAAAAACTTCCGCGGCGATCAGAACAGCAGCAGCTCGCCCTCGGGCGGCACGTCCCAATTCAGCAACCGCGCGTCGGGGATGATCGGCGCCGGCACGTCGATCTCGATCCCCACGCCGACCACGCCGTCGGTGGCGAGCAGGATCCACGGCCGCAGATCGCCGGACAGCGCCCGCAGCTTTTCGGCGCCCACCACCGCCGGCAACGCCTGCTGCAGTTGAATGCCCGCACGCAGCATCTGGTTCTTGATGCGCCCCATCAGCTGATTGGTCAGCTCGGCGATCCAGTTGTCGGGCCCGTTCACGTCCGGCCGCGAGCGGCCGAGCGGTCCGCTGGATGCCCCCAGCACGATCGCCCCTTCGATCCCGTCGCCGATGAAGGCAACGCGGCCGAACTGGTCGGGCAGCAACGGCTGCATCGCCATCGGAAAAGCGCAGGGCTCGGTGGTCACGCCGTAGTCGGCGAACAGGCTGCCGATTCCGCGCACCGCGGCGCAGAAGAACAGCCGTTCAATCTCGGCGGGGGCCACCGCACGAACCGCATCGACGGGTGCTTCCGTGTCCATACCGATCTCGCCGTCTCTGTCATCGACGGAAGCTGGCAGCGACTTGAGGGCGAGCGACAAGCGTCCGGTCTCCTCAAGGTTGATGACGCTCCCGCCGTTCCCTCGCTTGCCAAGCGGGCGCGCCTACCCAGATTGCCATGAACCTTCGAGCCAAGCTGGTCCGCACAATGGTGGCCGCGCTGGCCTTGATCGCCTCGGCAGTGTCACTGGCCGTGACCGCCTTGCATATCTGGTCGACCCGCCAGACGCAGACGCTGGTCGAGACCCAGATTCAACAGGGCATCGTGCGCAAGGGCTACAGCCTGGTGGCGAACCAAGCCCAGGCCCTGCGCGAGCTGGTGGCGGACAATGCCTTCGGCGACGTGCGCCGCCTGGTGCGCGCCACCTTGCACGACGATCCCGAGCTGGTCTTCGGGTTGTTCCTGGGACCCGAGCTGCGGCCGTGGGTTTACGCCTCGCCCACCAGCGCCGCCGGTTCGTCGCCGATGGCCTGGCGCGAGCTGGACATCGCCAGCGCGCTGCTGAACCCCACGGCGGCCCGCCACGAACGCCGGCGCCTCTTCGATCAAGAGGTATTCGTCTTCGCCGCACCCGTCACCGGCGAGAACCATGCCGTCGCCGGCACGATCATCTATGGCGTCTCGGGCATTCCTCTGGCGCGCGCCCTGGAACGCGCGCGCGCCGACGCGCGTCGAGCGCTGGGCCTCGCCATCGCCATCATCGTCGCGCTGTCCATGGCCACCATGCTGTTCGGGTTGCTGGTGGTGCGGCGCGCGGCGGCGCGCATCAGCCAGCCCATCTCCGAGCTGATCCAGGCCGCCACCGCCATCGCCGGCGGCGATCGCAACGTGCGCGTGTCGATCAAAAGCCACGACGAGCTGGAAACCCTGGGCAACGCCTTCAATCAGATGATGGGCGACGTCGACGAATCGTATGACCGGCTGGCCAGCATGAACCGCACCCTCGAACAACGGGTGAACGAGCGCACCCACGCCCTCGGGACCCGCAACCGCGACATGCGCCTGGTGCTGGACACCGTGAACGAAGGCTTGCTGACCATCTCGCGCGAGGGGTGGTTGTCGGAAGAACGCTCGGCGAAGATCGATCAATGGTTCGGCCCGTACGCCGGCAACACGCGCCTGTCCGATTACCTGACCCGCATCGATCCGCTGTTCGCCGATTCGTTCGCCCTGTCCCACGAAGCGATGCTGGAAGATTACCTGCCGCTGTCCTTGATCCTGGCGCAGGCGCCGTCGCGGCTTCAATCGCGGGGGCGGCAGTTCGATTTCAGTTATCTGCCCATCGCCAGCGGCACCATTGATCAAGGACTGCTGGTGGTGGTCACCGACGTCACCGATCGCCTGGCGCTGGTGCAGCAGGAGGACGAACAGAAAGAAGTGCTGGCCGCGTTGCAAGGGATCACCCAGGACCGGACCGGCTTTCTGGCCGCGTTCGACGAGGCGGCGCAACTTGTCGATCGATTGCGCCACGAATGGTTGGACGTCCTCACCGGCAAGCGACTCATCCACACCTTGAAAGGCAGCGCCGCCGGCGCCGGGTTCAACCTGGTCGCTGATCTCTGCCACAAGGCCGAGGACGAGATCACCGAGCACGCCCCCGACGGGCGCCGCCTGCCGATGGTGCCGTCGCTGGCGGGCTTGTTTCGGCGCTGGGAAAATCTGAGCCGCACCGTCAACGGCCTGGTCGGCGAGCGCGGCCGTCAGGTGGTCGAGGTGTCGATCGACGATCTGGTGCGGCTTCGCGATCAACTGGATCACGGCGCGCCGGCACAAACCATCCGCGCCGAGCTCGCGCGCTGGCCGCTGGAGCCGGCCGACCGGGCGCTGCACCGTTTGGCCGAACGCGGCCGCCTGCTGGCCCGACGCCCGGGCAAAGGCGACGTCAGCATCGACATCAGCGGCGGCGGCCTGCGCCTTGATCCACGACGCTGGGCCCGCTTTTGGTCCGAGCTCACCCACGTGGTGCGCAACGGCGTCGACCACGGCTTTGTCGCCGCCGACCAGCGGGCCGCCGCCGGCCTGCCCGCCCCCGCTTTGAGCCTTTCCGCCGCGGTGAACGAACGAGAGCTGGTGGTGCAGATCGCCGACAACGGCCGCGGCATCGATTGGCCGGCGGTGCGGCGCGCGGCCCGGCGCCGGAACCTTCCGACGGCGACCGACGCTGATCTGGCGACGGCGCTGCTGTCGCCGGGGTTCACCACGCGCGACGACGTCTCGGCCACCTCCGGGCGCGGGGTCGGTTTGGCGGCGGTGGGCGCGCTGGTGCGCGAAAGCAACGGCACCATCAGCGTCGTCAGCCAGCCAGGCGAGGGAACCACCTGGCGTTTTGTCTTCCCCCGGTCGATGCTGGGTCCCGGCGAAGGACCGGATGCGCCGATCTTGCGCAGCGTGGGCTCCCGCCACGCCTTATGAACGCGCGCCGAGATAGCAAGCCGCGCCGCCAAGCAACACTCGGCGCCCTGGCGGCGCTGGCCTTGGCGTTCTTCGTCAGCGCCAGATCGCCCGCGCTGTCGCCGTTCGGCGCTGCCGCTTCCGCAGCCCCAGAGAGCGCGGCACCCGTCGTCTACGTCTACCTGCACACCGAAACCAAGTTCGCCGAGCTCGAGCAGGTGCTGCGCAGGAAGCTGCCCGCCCTGGAGATCATCGTCTTCGGCCGCTTTCGCGACTTCGAAGAAGCGATGGCGGCGCGCCCGCCCGACGCCCTGCTGGGCGTCAACGCCCTGCTGGTCAGCCAGAACGTGCGGCCCACGCTGCAAGGCTTCCGCGCCAACGCCGACTGGGAGACGTATTCGCTGCTGTCGGTGGGCGACACTTTCGAAGGCCCCGACCTGGGCGGCAAGGCGGTTGGTGTGGTGGATCTGCTGGGCCGCGCCGCCACCCAAGAGTTCGTCAGCAAGCTGCTCGGCAGTGACGAGGTGAAGGTCAAACGCGTGACCAAGCGCGAGGACCTGCTGCCACTTTTGCAGCTGGCTCTGGCCGACGGCATCGTCACGCCGACGGCCACTGTCCGCGACATCACCGAGCGCAGCCGACTGCCCCTGCGCGTGCGCGAACTGTCCGCCGTTCACGTCAAGCTTGCATCGGTGGGCGTGCGCACCACCGCCGCGCGCGCCCTGATCGTCAGCCAGTTTCGCGCGCTGGACGCCACCACCAACTGGATGCTGGGCGTGGACGCCTGGAGGATCCCGTGACGCTGCTCCGTCGCGGCTTGCACTCGGCCATGCGGCCTATCTGGCTGGCCGCGGTGGCGTGGACGCTGCTTTTGGGAAGCTGCGCCGGCGTGCTGACCGGCGCTGCCGGCCGGGCGCCGGCCAGCGTGGCGATCGATCCGCCGCGCCGGGCCGGCATGCCGCTGGTGGTGGTGGCGATGCCGGACTCGCCGGCCTTCCAGGCCGTGCGCCGCACCCTGGTGAGCGAGCTGAAGAAGGACTTCGACGTCTCGACGCTCGTGATCGACGCCCGGACCACCGACAGTCAGTTTCGCGACGACCTGGAAGACAGCGGCGCCTCCGCGGTCGTGCTGATGGACAACCGCACGATCAAACTTTACCGCGCCTATCAGGCCAGCCACGCCGCCGGCGCTGCGTTCATCCCCGCGGTGGTGACGATGTCGTCGTTCCTCGAGGAGCTGCACCCGCAGCTTCCGGCCAGCACCGGCGTGGCCTACGAAGTTCCGGGCGTGACCGCCTTCGTGCGGCTACGCGACATCGTCAAGACCCCGGTGCGTCGGGTGGGCGTCATCCACCGGCCCGTCTTCCACGACTTCATCGAACGCCAGAAGATCTTGGCGGCCAAGGAAAAGATCGACCTCGTCGCCATCGCCGTGTCGGCCAACCCTGATCCGAAAGAGGTGCAGCTGGCGCTGCGACAGCTCAAGACCGGTCCGCCCGTCGACGCTTTGTGGATCCTCAACGACAACCGGCTGCTGCCCAGCGGCGAGTTCTTGGAGACGGCGTGGCGCGCCGGCGTCGCCGCCCTGGACGTGCCGGTGATCGTCGGCATCGCCGCCCTGGTCAGCGAGGACGCGCACTTCGGGACCTTCGCGGTGGTGCCCGATCTCGACGCCCTGGGCGTGCAGACCGCCAACCTGGTCTTCGAGCTCGCCGACCGGCACTGGAACGCCGACGGCCTGCCGGTCGAGCTGCCGGTGTCGACGGTGACGGTCGGCAACCTGCGCCAGCTCCGCCAGCGCTTTGGCCTGCGCGACGGCGCCTTGCAACGGATCGATCGCACCGTCGAATGACCGCTGACCCGTCGGTCTTAAAGACCATCCGCGGTTCCGCCGATTTTCCTGGCACGGCATGAAGCGCGTCCTGGTCATTGACGACTCTGGTTCGATCCGCGCGCTGGTGCGCGACGCGCTGGTCCCCGCCGGCTATGACGTGCTGGAGGCGTGCGACGGCGTCGACGGCCTGGAGAAGATCCGCGCCGCCGCCGCCGAACTGGCGCTGGCGCTGGTGCTGTGCGATCTGAACATGCCCCGCATGGGCGGCATGGAGCTGATCGCCGCCTGTCAGTCGCAAGGCTGGCAGACGCCGTTTCTGATCCTGACCAGCGACGGGCAACCGTCGGTGATCCGCCGGGCCCGCGACGTGGGCGTCAAAGGCTGGATCGTCAAACCGATCAAACCTGATCTCCTGCGCTTCGCCGTCGACAAGATCCTGAACGGCGGCTAGACAGTCCAGCAGCGATCGGCGATCGTGCCGCGCATGCCCAAGGACCTTCTTGTTCCCGGCACCAGCGGCAACAAGCTGATGATCGACAACGCCGATCTCGGCTGGCCGTCGGCGCTGTCCGCGCAGGGCTGGCTGGCTGGCCTCACCGGTTACGCCATCGGCCTTGACGGCCTGCCGATGAGCGCCGACGCCATCGTCGAGGTGATGAGCATGGAGTTCGCCGACGCCACCTCGACCCAGCCGACCAAGACCACCTTGAAGAAGGGCAGCGCCGTCGGTCCGGGTCCGGTGCTGGAGCTGGTTTACAATCAATTCCTCGACTTTGACCGCTTCATTTACGATTTTAGGGCCGACCTTCGCCACAGTGGAGAATTGTTGCTGGCGCACCTTCTGGAAAATCGTCCCGCCGGCGATCGCTGGCGCATTGTCTGTCACTCGCAGGGCGGTCTGCTGGTGGCGGTGGCCAGCAAGCTTTACGCTCGTCAACACAAAGACGACGACCGCGCCTTCTCCCAGCTGGTCAGCCACGTCGGTTTCGTGGCCACGCCTTTTTACGGCACGGTGAACGCCGCCGCCGCGCTGCTGGTGGGCGAGCAACTGTCGACCGGTTTCGCCTCGCACTTTCGGGCCATCGCTCGTACCTGGCCCTCGCTGCACCAGATGCTGCCGGTGTGGCCGGGGTCGGTGCAGACCAAGACCGGCACCACGACCGCCAACGCTCCCTTCAACGCCACGGCCGACGCGGCCTGGCCGGGCGCCAACATCGATCCAGCCATGTTGGTGCGCGCCCGCGACACCCGCACGCAGTTTCTGAACAGTCCTCTGTCACGAATGAACGGGGTCAAGCTGCGTTTGTGGATGTCGCGCGCCTGGCTGACGGCGAATCGGTTGGTGATCGAAAATGGCGCGCTGACGCCCGCCGCCGCCGAAGAGGTGGGCGATTCGCTGATCCCGGCCAACACCACTTATCAAATGGAAGCGAAAGTGGAGAAAGACGCCAGCCACCTGTTCGGCGACAACCAGAACACCATGAGCCACTTTGCCCTGTGCGTGGACCCTTTCGTCGCCACCGATGTGTCGAGCTTCTTCAATCAATAGCCAAACAAGAACAAATAAAAGACGGAGACGCGTGCAGACACTTCGCGCAGGGTTGGCCGGTTTGTTCACTATCGCCGCGCTGTGGTCGCTGTCCACCGACGCGTCCGCCGCCGAAGCGGTGAAAGACGCGAAAGACACCGAAAACGCCCGCCTGCCGTGTAAATACGATCCCACCGACACCAGCGCCTGCGCGCCGTACGCCTGCGTGCCCGATGTCCCCACCGGCACGGACGAAAACCTGATCACCGCCGGCACGCCTGGTTTCTGCGGCAAGTGTCAAAGCGATCGCGGCTGCGGCGGCGCCGCCTGCCAGAGTACCGGCCTGTGCGCCGGGTTCGCCCCCTCGCCACGCCCCGCGCCGGTGTGGCCGCACTTTCACCTGCTGGTCACCGACGCCGCCGTCAACCTGTTTGACGGCGCCCCCACCCGCCCCATCGTCAGCGCCGGCTACATGTTCCAGGGCGCTTTCGGCGAGACCCACCCGGAATCTTTTGACGGCCATGGATACCTGACGTCGGACCTACCGCGGTTTTACTGGAATGCCGGCGCCACCGTCGCCCTGGCCGGCCCGGCCCAGAACATCTTCGCCGACGGCGGCCTGACCCGTTACGAGCCGGGCGCGCCGTTTTACATCACCACTTTCACCGTGGGCGCCGAATACCAGCGGCAAGGATCGGCCATCTGGCGACCGAGCGGCACGCTGAACGAAGATCGCCTGGGACCATCATTGTCACTGGGATTTCTGCAAAACGCCTTCGTCCGCCTGTCTTACGTCTTTCGCTTGCACGGACCGAACGATCACGGCGCACTGTTGGTCGGGGTCAGTTACATGAAAGATCTCTTGAGTGACCTTCTTCCCGACCGTCTGAAAAAGTTTCTCCCGGCCAAGATCCAATAGCAGCGCCGTCGCGCGCTGTAGTAATCTCCGGCGCGCTGCGGTTCTGCGGCGTCCGTCTTTCCCAGCCAAGGATTTATCCATGCTTCGACTTAACAAAGGCATCTTCTCTGCCTGCAGGTTTGCCTCCGCCCTGCTGCTCGCCGCCGCGCTTTTGCCCGGGACCGCCCGCGCAGCCAGCGACGTCTGTTACGCCGGCGGACCGATCCTGGCCAACTTCAAGCTTAACGGGAACGCCCACCTGGACGGAACCAGCATCGTCATCACCGATCCGGTCGGGAACGAGAGCGGGTCGGTGATGTACCAGACCCAGCTTTCTGGCGCGGCGAACTTTCACATCAAGATGCAGGTGCAGATCACCACGCCGGCCAACACCGACGCACCCGCCGACGGCATGGCCTTCGTCATGCACAACGCTGTCGCCGGGACCGGCGCCCTCGGGATCGTGGGCGAAGGCATCGGCTATGGCGGCATCGCGCCGTCGGTGGTGGTCGAGTTCGACACCTTCCGCAACCTGCCCTGGGATCCGGCCGGCCCGCACATCGCCATCACCCGCGCCGGCGAATACCGCCACAACAACGCCACCAACGCCGGACTGCCGGCGCCGGTGCTGTTCTCGTCGTTGAGCCCGGCGGTGAACCCGGTCGCCGGCACGCCGTTCTTCATCTGGATCGACTACACGGCGGCGGCCACCCGCCTGGACGTGTTCGTCTCGGCCACCGACAGCAAGCCGGCCGCCGCCGCCCTGTCCACCGCGATCATCAATCTGGCCGCGGTGCTGGGCGCGAACTTCTTCGTCGGCTTCACCGGATCGACCGGCGGCGAGTGGTCCAAGCACGAATTCCTCCAGCTTTACGCCACCGACAACGGTACGCAGGCCAACTCGGGCTGCTGCAATGTCGACGCGGACTGCGCTGCTTCGGCGGCGGGACCGATCTGCGATCCCAACAAGAAGGTGTGCGGCACCTGCAGCTTCAACAACACCACCGGCTGTCCCACCGGCGACAAGGCCTGCAACCTCAGCACGGGCCACGCGGTCTGCACGGTGCCGTGCGACGGCAGCTTCGGCGCCGGCACGCCCGCCGCCTGCCCGTCGGCGATCTTCCCGTTCTGTCGCACCAGCGGCGTGGGCGCCGGATCGTGCGCGGCTTGCTCGGGCGACGCCGGGACCGCTGGCTCCGCCGCCTGCCCGCCGGGCGCGCCCTTCTGTTCGAACACCGGGTACTGCGGCCTTTGCACCAGCAACGCCGACTGCACCAGCGTCGGCGCCACCCACGCGGGCGGCTTTTGCAGCTCGACCGGCGTGTGCGTGACCAACTGCGCGGTCGACGCCGACTGCGGGCCGGGCAACGCCTGCGTGGCCGGCAAGTGCGTGGCCAAAGCGGCCAACCCGCTGCCGATCCCGGGCGGGACCTGCTCGGCGCCGCTGGCGGTGCGCTATTGCGTGTCGGCGGTGTGTAGCCCGTCGAACAAAACCTGCGGCTTCGTCGACGGCCTGGGCCCGTGCACCACGGCCAACGCGGCGACGGTGTGCCAGTCAGCGGTGTGCAGCCAGGGCAACGTCTGCATCCCGGCCAGCAGCGGCGCCTGCTATGTCGACGCCGACTGCGCGGCGGGGTTCTTCTGCGATCGCAACACGCTGATGTGCCAGGCCAAGCTGGCCAACGGCCAACCGATCGCCAGCGGCGACGGCCTGCACGACGGCATGTGCACCATGCCGAACGCGGTGGCGATCTGCGCCTCCGGCCTGTGCAATGCCACCACCAAGACCTGCGGCGGCCTGAACGGCGTGACCTGCACCGGCAACGGCGATTGCGAATTCAACGTCTGCGCCGCCAACCACATCTGCGGCGCCGTCAACGGCACGCCTGGCTGCACCCCCACCACCGCCGCTTCGTTCTGTCAGTCGGGCACCTGCAGCAACGGCATCTGCGTTCCAGGCGGCGTCGGCAGTTGTCTGGCGGACAGCGATTGCGACAGCACCCACTTCTGCAAGCGCGACATCTTTCTGTGCACGCCGAGGCTTCTATCCGGCGAGCCGATCCCCAGCGACGGTCTGCACGACGGCACCTGCACCGACGCCAACGCCACCGCCACCTGCAGCAGCGGGTTCTGCAACAAGACCACCAACACCTGCGGCGACGTGATCCGGACGGCGTGCACCAACGCCAAGAGCTGCGCCGACAACATCTGCGACACCAACATGAAGTGCGGGTACGCCAACGGCAACGGCCCGTGCACCGCCACCAATGCTGTCGACGTCTGTCAAAGCAGCGTGTGCGGCCCGCAGAGCAAGGTCTGTATCCCGTCGGACGCCGGCGGCTGCGGCACCGACGCCGACTGTGCCTCGACTTCGTACTGCGACGGCACGTTGCTTCACTGCACCCCCAAGCTGGCGGCGGGGACGTCGCTGCCGATGGACATGGTTCACGCCATGTGCACGGCGGGCGCGAACGCCGCCTGCGTTTCGGGGCTGTGCAACACCACCACCAAGACCTGCGGCGGGCCCAACGGCACCGCTTGCGTCACGGCGAACCAGTGCGTGGTGAACATCTGCGGCAACAACATGAAGTGCGGTCTCAACGACGGACAGTCGGGTTGCACCACCGCGACGGCGACGCTGTGCCAGTCGGGCATGTGCAACGCCAGCGCCGGCGTGTGCGGCGCGCAAGGCTGCACCAAGGACAGTGACTGCCCGGCGACGTCGTTCTGCCGGGGCGACGCCGGGCTTTGCCAGATCAAGCTGGCCAACGGCCAGGCCATCCCCAGCGACGGCATCCATGACGGCGCCTGCACCGTCGCCGAGGGCGTGGCGGTCTGCATGAGCGGCCTGTGCAACGTCGCCAACAGCCAGTGCGCGGCCCCGCTCGGCGGCGCTTGCACCATGGCAGGCAACTGCGCCGACAACATCTGCGGCGGCAACATGAAGTGCGGCCGCGACGCCGGCGAAGGCCCCTGCGATTTGCCGAGCCAGGTCATCGTTTGCCAAAGCGGCGTGTGCAACGCCGCCACCATGCGGTGCCAGCCGACCGGCGCCGGCGGCTGCACCAGCGACGCGGACTGCGCCGCCACCCAGTTCTGCCAGCGCAAGATGCTGATGTGCCTGCCCAAGCTGAACCCCGGCGACAGCATCCCCAACGACGGTCTGCACGACGGCACCTGCGCCGCAGCGCCGGCCGTGTGCGCCTCGGCGATGTGCAACCAGGTTTTGACGGTGTGCGGTTCGCCGAACGGCGACGGCTGCACCGGCGCCACCACCTGCGCCAGCAACATCTGCTTCGACGACAGCCTGTGCGGCAAGCCCGACGGCCTGTCGTGCGCCACCATCGCCGACTGCCGTTCGGCCAGCTGCACTGACGGCGTCTGCGGGCCCGGCCCGGCCACGCACAGCCTCGGCGGCAGTGGCGGCTGCGGGTTCGGCGGCGGTCAGCCAAACCAGCGCTCGGGCGTGTCCTTTACCTTGACCGCGTTGCTGGTGGGGCTGGTGGCGCGTCTCCGCCAGCGTCGCGGCTGAACATTTTTTGCATCCCTTGGACGAGAAGATAGGAGACCGCCCGTGAAGAACCTAAAGACGCTGGGTCCAGTCGCCGCCGCGGCCCTCGCCACGCTGACCGCCACCGCCGCCTCCGCGCAGACCACCGCGCAGGGATTCAACCTGCAAAGGTACAGCCCGTCGGAGGCGGGCAGCGAATGGTTCTCCGCCGATTCGCTGGACGTCCGCGGCAACGGGCGGCTGGCCGTCGGCTTGATCCTGGATTACGCGCACAAACCGCTGGTGCTGTTCGACGGCAACGGCAACGAGATCAGCGCGCCAATCAAATACCAGGCCTACGCGCACCTCGGCGTCGGGGTGAACATCGCCAGCCGTCTGCGCCTGGCGGTCAGCGTGCCGGTGGGCATGGACGGCTCCGGAACCTCCGGCATCTTTCAGGACCAAACCTATTCGGTCGGTAACACAGTCGCCCTGGGCGACATCCGCGCCGGACTGGACGTGGCGTTGTTCGGTGAACACGGCGATCCGTTTCGCCTGGGCCTGGGCGTGCAGGGATATTTTCCCACCGGCAAGCGGTCGGCTTACACCGGCGACGGCAAGTTCCGCATCGTTCCGCACTTGACCGGCGCCGGTGACATCGGCCCGTTCGTCTATGCGTTGACCGCCGGATTCAACGGACGATTTTTGGACGAAAATTTTGGCGGCGAGCCGCTGGGCAACACCGTCGTCTTCGGCGCCGCCGCTGGCGTGCGCCTGGGCCCGGTGCTGCTGGGACCTGAAGCCTACGGCGAGACCGCCGCCAAGAGCGGCAAGTTCTTGAAGGGCCCGAACACGCCGTCGGAGGTCATCTTCGGCGTGCACTATGCCGTCAGCAACGCCTGGACCATCGGCGCCGCCGCCGGCCACGGTTTCACGACTTCGGTCGGCAGCCCCGACCTGCGCGTCCTCGGCGCTGTCACCTACTTCATGCCCCTGCCCCCGCCCCCGCCCCCGCCGCCGCCCCCGCCCCCGCCGCCCGAGCCGCCGGCGGATCGCGATCACGACGGCATCCTGGACATCGACGACGCCTGCCCGGACGAGCCCGGCATCGCCGAGTTGAAAGGCTGCCCTGACGCCGACAAGGACGGCATCACTGACAAGGAAGACGCCTGCCCGAAGGAGGCCGGCCCGAAGAGCGACGATCCAGCCAAGAACGGCTGCCCGGTGCCGCCCGACACCGACAAGGACGGCATCATCGACTCCGACGACGCCTGCCCCGAGGTGCCCGGCGATCCCGATCCCGATCCGAAGAAGAACGGCTGCCCCAAGGTCAAGATCGTCAAAGGCGCGATCGAGATCCTGGAACGCATCGAGTTCGACACCGGCAAGTCGATTTTGCGGCCCGAAAGCGATCCGCTGCTGAACGCCATCCGCCGGGCCTTGGCCGAGCACCCGGAGATCAAGCTGGTACGGCTGGAAGGCTATACCGACAGCCGCGGCAAGCCGGCCTTCAACCTCAAGCTGTCTCAAGCGCGCGTCGACAGCGTGATGAGCTGGCTGGCCGAGCACGGCATCGCGCCCGAGCGCATGGTGGCCAAGGGGTTTGGCAAGGCCAACCCCATCGCCAACAACAACACCGAGGAGGGGCGCCAGCGCAACCGGCGCGTGCAGATCACCATCTTGAAGCAGGACGATTAATCGTCGGCCGAGGGTGCTGCGCGGCCCCCCGTTTGGAGGGCGCCTTTCGCATGTTTGCGCACCTCGCGGAGCGCCCTTTTTGGATCCGTCAAAGAGCGCTCCTCGTGAGAGGAGCGCAAACGCGCGAAAAGGCGCCTCCCATCGGTTGTCTCCCTTCGCCCGCGTAACGGGCTTGCCCACGAAAATGAGCCATGCAGGACGTGGATCCTGCTGCCCGCGCGTGGCATCCTGGCGAGGATGTCTGAGCGTGAGAGGCGGTCGGTTATTCCAATGACCATGGGCGGAGCAGAGGTAACCGAAGCAGCGCCGTCGCTGGTCACCGCCGTGGATCCCGATCGGGATCTGCTGGCGGTGCGCGAGATCGCCGAGGCTCGCCGGTCCATCGTCTCGGAAATTGGCAAGCGCATCGTCGGGCAAGCGGACGTCGTCGATCATCTATTGATCGCTCTCTTCGCCCGCGGGCACTGCCTGTTCGTGGGCGTGCCGGGCCTGGCCAAGACGCTGCTCATTCAAACCCTGTCCGACGTGCTGGCGCTGTCGTTCGGGCGCATCCAGTTCACGCCCGATCTGATGCCGTCGGACATCACCGGCACCGACGTGCTGGAAGAAGATCGCGCCACCGGCCGCCGGGTTTTTCGCTTCGTGGCCGGCCCCATCTTCGCCAACGTCATCCTGGCCGACGAGGTGAACCGCACGCCGCCCAAGACGCAGGCCGCGCTGCTGCAGTCGATGCAGGAGTACCGCGTCTCCGCCGGCGGCAACACCTACGAGCTGCCGCTGCCGTTTCTGGTCTTCGCCACCCAGAATCCCATCGAGCAGGAAGGCACCTACCCGTTGCCGGAGGCGCAGCTGGATCGCTTCATGTTCCAGGTCGACGTCGGCTATCCGACCCGCGACGAGGAGATCCAGATCGTCAACCAGATGACCACCGCGTATCGGCCCACGCTGCGCAAGGTGCTGTCGCCGGAACGCATCCTGGAGCTGCAAGAGCTGGTGCTGCGCGTGCCGGCGGCGCCGCACGTGGTGCAATACGCGGTGGCCTTGTGCCGCAGCAGCCGGCCGGGCGAACCGACGGCGCCCGACTTCATCAAGAAGTACGTGTCGTGGGGCGCGGGGCCGCGCGCCTCGCAGTACCTGGTGCTGGCGGCGAAGGCGCGCGCGATCTTGTCGGGACGTTACGCCGCTTCCACCGAAGACGTGCGGGCGCTGGCCACGCCGATCCTGGTTCACCGCGTGCTGCCCAACTTTCACGCCGAGGCCGACGGTCTTTCGGCGCGCAAGCTGGTCGATCAGCTGGTGCAGACGATCAAGCCCGCGTAAAGGACGGCGACCATGTCAGCGCCCACCGCCCCCGACGGCAGCGGCGGCCGCGGCCAGCAAGGCCACGCCGGCCGGCCGCTGGCGCTGGATCCCCTGGACCTGGCCAAGCTGGCCAGTCTGTCCGTGCGCGCCCGGGTGATCGTCGAAGGCGCCTTCGCCGGCATGCACCATAATCCCAACGCCGGCACGTCCATCGAATTCGCCGAGCACAAAGAGTACGCGCCCGGCGACGACATCCGCCACCTCGACTGGAAAGCCGTCGGCCGCATCGATCGCTATTACATCAAGCGCTTCGAAGACGAGACCGAGATGCGAACGTTCCTGCTTTGCGATGCGTCGGCGTCGATGGGCTACGGCCGGCGCGGGATGACCAAGCTGACCTACGCCAGCTACCTGGCGGCGGCGCTGGGATACATGCTGGGGCAGCAAGGCGATCCGGCCGGCCTCTTGCTGTTCGACGAAAAGACCCGCCAGTATTTGCCGCCCCGCTCGCGCGGGGGGCACGTGCGCGATCTGCTGCTGGCGCTGGAAGGGGCCTATCCGGCGGGAAAAACCGATCCCGGGCGGGCCCTCCGCCACGTCAGCGAGCTGGCCGATCGCCGCAGCCTGGTGGTGCTGTTCACCGATCTGCTGGACGCCGGCCCGACGGTGGCCGATCGCCTGCGCCTTCTGCGCACGCACGGCCACGACGTGGCCTTGTTTCACCTGCTGGATCCCGACGAGGTCGAGCTGCCTTTCACCGACCTCACCCAGTTCGAAGGCATGGAGCCCGACGACACCCGCCGCCTGCTGACCGACCCGCGCGATCTGGCCGCATCCTTCCGCCGCGAATCGCTGGCTTTGCGGGAACGCTGGCGGATGATCTGCCTCGAGGCGCGGGTGGAATATCAGTTCGCCACCACCGACACGCCGCCCTCAGATGTACTGCGTGCGTTTCTTTTCGCGCGTCAGAAGAAAGCCCGCCGGTGAGACGGTCATGCGGTTTCTAGCGCCGTCGTTGCTGCTGGGCCTGCTGGCGGCGATGCTGCCGTGGCTGATCCACCGCATCGGCCACCGCCGCGCCAACCCGGTGCCCTTCGCCGCCATGGAACTTCTGCTGCGCGCCGAGCGCCAGGTGTCGGCGCGCCGGCGCCTGCGCGAGATCTTGCTGTTGCTGATGCGCACGGCCATCGCTGCCGCCCTGCCGCTGGTGTTCGCCAAGCCGTACACGGAGATTCGCTCTGACCTGCCGCCCACCACGGCGCTGCCCCAGGCGGCGGTGATCGTGCTCGACGACAGTGCCAGTATGCGCCGCACGCGGCCCAACGACAGCACGCCGCTGTTCGATCGGGCCCGGCAGCGGGCGCGGGGATTACTGGACAATCTGGCGCCCGAGTCCGACGTGGCGCTGGTGATGGCGTCGGAGGGCGTCGCCACGCCGGTGCCCGAGCCAACGGTCGATCGGGCGCGGATGCTGGCCGCGCTGGACGCCGCGACCTGCTCGGCGCGGCGGGCCGATTTCACTGGAGCCATGCGCAAGGCGGCCCAGGTGCTGGCCGCCGCGCAACGCCCCGAACGGATCATTTATCTCATCACCGATCTGCAAGCGGCGGGCTGGGAAGGTGGCACCGGCCTGCCCGACAGCGACGGCGGCGGCTCCGTGCCGGGCGTGGTGGTCCTGGACGTCAATCAAGGCGTGCGCTGGCCAAACCGGGCCGTCGTCGATCTGACCGCCGAGCCGGCGCCCGAGGCCGGGCCGCTGGGTGTGGCGGTGGTCGCCGAGATCGCCAACTTCGGCGCCCAGGCCGTGAGCAACGTCGGCATCACCTTGCGCCTGGACGGCGCGCCGGTGGCCAAGGGCTTCGTCGATCTGCCGGCCAAGGGACGCGCGCGCAAACGGTTCCTGCACGCCCTCAACGCCGGCGGCTCGGTGCACGAAGCGGAGGTCGAGATCGATCACGACAAGTTTCCGTTGGACGATCGACGCGTCACCCGGGTGGAGATCTCGCGCGGACTGCGCATCCTGATCGTCGACGGCGATCCGCGCACCGTGCGCACCGAGGATGAAACCTTTTTTCTGGAGGCCGCCTTGCGCGCCGGCGGCAGCAGCTTCTCCGTCACCACCGTCTTGCCCGACGAACTGGTGGGCCGCACGCTGGCCGAATACGGATCGATCTTCATGGCCAACGTGGCCCGCCCCAGCAGCGACGTGGCGGCGGCGCTGATCAAGTACGTCGAAGCCGGCGGCGGCCTTTTTATTTCAGTCGGCGACAAGGTCGACGCCGACGCCTGGAATCAGGAACTGGGACGCATTCTGCCGCAGCCGCTCGGATTGAAGCGCACCGCCTCGGCGCGCCCCGGCAGCGGCGCCGACGGCGAGACCGTCGACCTGCGCCCGGCCGAACGCCTGGCCCCGTTCGATCGCCGGCATCCGTTGCTGACCGGGTTTCCCCCGCGCGGCGACGGACTGTCGTCGGCGCGTTTTTTCCAGTTCATGCTGCTGGCTCCCACGCCGGACACGCCCACCCGCAGCGTGGTCCTGCGCTATGAAAACGGCGCCCCCGCCCTGGTCGAGGCCGAGGTCGGGCGCGGGCGCGTGCTGCTGTTGACCACCACCGTCGATCGCGAATGGACCGATCTGCCGATTCGCCCGGGTTTTCTCCCGCTGATGCAGGAAGCAGCGCGGCTGCTGGCCGGCGCGCCGTCGGGCGAGGCGGTGGCCGCGCTGACCGTCGGACAAAAGCGCGAGATCACCCTGGGCGCCGACGATCGCCGCATCGAGGTGATCAAACCGAACGGCGAATCGCGCTGGCTGGTGCCGGAGCCACGCCCGGGCGATCGCAAGCCGGCGCGCGCCGTGCTTTTCACCGAGACCGACGAGCCGGGCTGGTACCGCGTGCGCGGCGCGCACACCGACGGCTCGCAGCTGGATCGCCCCGACGATTCATTCGTGGTGAACCTGGACCCGCGCGAATCCGATCCGGCGACACTGCCCACCGCGCAACGCCCCGACCGCGCGCGGCTGGGCGCCGGCGGCGAGGACCGCGCGCCCAAGCGCCGGCTGGAACTGTGGCACCTCTTGGCCGCCGCGGTGATCGCCCTGGTCTTTCTCGAATCGATCCTCACCATCAGATTCCGACGCGGCCGCTTCGTCTGACCTCCCCGACCCGCGGAGAAAACGCGATGAACAAACAATTCGGAAACGACGATCCCCGGATGGCCGACTACATTGCTCGGGTCTATCAACCCGAGGACGATCTGCTGCGCGAGGTGCGCACGCGCGTGGCCGCCGCCGGCATGCCCGGCATCCACGTCGCCGCTCTGGACGGCCGCCACCTGGAAGTGCTGGCCCGCGCCTGCGGCGCGCGACGCGCGGTGGAGGTCGGAACCTTGGGCGGTTATTCGGGCATCTGCTTGCTGCGCGGAATGCAGCCGGACGGCGTCCTGCACACCATCGAGATCGATCCCCACCACGCCGACGTGGCCGCCGAGACCTTCCGCCGCGCCGGCGTCCCCGTCGGCAAACGCGTGCACATTCATCTTGGCGCCGGCAAGGACGTGCTGCCGACGCTGGACCCGCACGGCCCGTTCGATCTGGTGTTCATCGACGCGGACAAAGAAAACTATCCGGTCTATCTCGGCTGGGCGGCGAAAAATCTCCGCTCGGGCGGCATCGTCCTCGGCGACAACTCGTTCCTGTTCGGCCACCTTCCGGACGAACCGAAGGGCGAAGACGCCGCGGCGATCAAGGCGATGCGCGCGTTTCACGACACGCTGGCGAACAGCGGCCTTTTTCGTTCGACGGTGATCCCCACCGGCGAAGGGTTGGCGCTGGGCGTGCGGGTGTAAGCGGCGCCCGACGCGCCGGTCAGGTCGGCTTGAGCGAGCCGCCCTCCAGCCAGAACGGGTGCTGCGCGGTGCCGTCGAAGATCGACGAGGTCTTGTACTTCTCGAATTCACCGGCCGAGGCGATGGGCGCGGTCTTGGCCACGATGGCCGCGGTCTGCGCGTCGGTCATCTTCTTGAAGCGATAGGCGGCGTCCAGTCCCTGCTTGAGCACGCCGACCGTGTCGCAGCCGGTGATCACCACCGACGTCGGCTGGGCCATCGCATAGTGCAAGCACTCCGTCGGGGTCAGATTGCCGTCCTTCATCGGCCCGCTCTGGAAGAACAACCCCGAGCCGAGCGGCTTCATCCCCAGCACGCCGATGCCGTCCTTGACCAGGGCCGGCAGCACCCGGCGGCCAAAGCTGTCGTAGTGCGCGTCCATCACGTTCACCGGCATCTGGACGGTGTCGAAGACGAACCCGTGCTTGTGCGCCGTCTGCAACATCTTCAAGTGAATCGCCGGGCTCTTGTGGCCGGTGAAGCCGATGAAGCGGATCTTGCCGGCCTTCTTCGCGGCGATCAGCGCCTCCATGGCCCCGCCCTTGCCGAAGACCCGATCCGGATCGGTCTCGCGGATCACCTCGTGGATCTGCATCAGATCGATGGTGTCGGTGCCGAACGACTTCAGGCACTGATCGATCTGCTCGGTGGCGGCGGCGCGCGTGCGGCCGTCGATCTTGGTCATCAAGAAAACCTTGTCACGGTAGCCGTCGCCCAAGGCGTACCCCATCCAGACCTGGCTTTTGCCGTCGTTGTAGTCCCAGCAGTTGTCCATGAAGGTGACGCCGTGATCGATGGCCATGCGCACGATGCGGATCGCCGTCTGTTCGTCGGGGGCCAGACCGATGTGAAAGCCGCCCAGGCCAAGGACGGAGACCTCGACGCCGGTGCGGCCCAGCTTTCGACGCGGCATCACCGCGCCGGCCGGCAGCTTGATGTCTTCGGGCGCCGGCGCCCCCGGTTGTGGTTTCTTGGGAACGCTCTCCGCTGCGGCGGCCCGTCCGCCCAGCGAGGCGGCGGCCAGCCCGGCGCCCGCCCACAGCGCTTGTCGTCGGCCGAGGACCCGCATGCGGCAAACGTGCGAGCGTTTTTCCGACGCGCAACCCGGGGAGTCCCCGAGCGGGCTAGGAATCGGCGACCGGCGAACTTTTGACCGCGCCGTCGGGCGACACGCGTTCGAACGACTTCGCCAGGGCACGGTGCTCCGCCCGACCGAGCAAGGCCGGTAGCGCCGCCGCCGGCACCGGCAGGCCCACCAGGACCAGCGCCTTCAGCGCGGCCATGCGCGCCGCGCTCTCCTGCACGCGGGCCCGCACCTCGCTGCGCGCCTCGGCGGCGTGAATCAAGGCTTCGTGCGCGGCGATCTGGCGATCGACGGGCTCGCGCACCAGCAGGTGATCGGCGCCGGCCAGCACCGACAACACTGCCAGCTCTTCGATCGGATAGCGGGCGGCCACCGCCTTCATCCCGAGATCGTCGGAGACCACCACGCCGCGAAAGCCGAGCTGGCCGCGCAGAAGATCGGTCAAGATCCGGCGCGACAGCGTGGCCGGCCATTGCGGGTCCAGCGCCGGATAAAGAACGTGGGCGGTCATGAACGCCTCCATCCCGGCGGCGGCCGCGACGGCGAAGGGCGAAAGCTCGATGCGCCGCAAGCGATCGATATCGTGATCGACCACCGGCAGCTCGTGGTGAGAATCGGTGCGGGTGTCGCCGTGACCGGGAAAATGTTTTCCGCAGCCGACCAGCCCGGCGGCGCGCAGCCCGCGCCAGAACGCCAGCGCCTGCGTCGACACCGCTTCGGGCGTGGTCCCGAAGGCGCGGTTGCCGATCACCGGATTTTGCGGGTTGGTGTGCACGTCCAGTACCGGCGCAAAGTCCCAGGCGATCCCTAGCGCCCCGAGTTCGTCGCCCACGGCTCGCCCCACCCGCTCGGTGGCCGCCGCGTCGCCGGCGCTGCCCACCGACAGCATGTCGGGCCACACGGTCAGCGGCGCGCGCAGGCGCTGCACCAGCCCGCCTTCTTGATCGACGGAGACCAGCAGCGGTGCCGTGCCGGACGAAGCGCCGCGCAGCGCGCCCACCAGCGTCGCCACCTGGGCCGGGTGGGCGATGTTGGGACGAAACAACATCACGCCGCCGACGTCGGAGGCAGCGATGCGGCGCCGCAGATCATCGGGCGCCAGCAGGCCCTCGAAGCCCACCGACAGCAGCTGGCCACAGAGGCGACCCAGCGCCGCGCCCGGCCCGCCGCCGGTCGCGCTCACCGGGTGATCCCCGACGATTTTCGCGGGCGAGGCAACAGCAGACGCCGCCCGCCGGTCGAAGAGGCCATCGCTGCATCATAGGACCGGCAGCGCCGCATTCCACTTTCAAATCAACAAGGTGCTGATATAAGGTGCGGACCTTTTTGGGACCTCCCGTCGAGATGATCAGGGTCAAGCGAATCGATCACGTGGCCATCGCGGTGGCCGATCGCGACGCTGGGGCCGCCGAGCTGCAGTCGGTGTTCGCGCTGGTGACGGGCGCGCGTGAACACGTGGCCGGGCAGAAGACCGACGTGGCGTTTCTGCACACCGACGGCGCCGATGAACACGGCGGCGCGTGCGCGGCGGCGGCGCTCGAAATCATCGCCCCCGCCGGCAACCCGACGCTGGAAAAATTTCTGGGCCGCCGCGGGCCCGGGCTGCACCACATCTGCTTCGAGGTGGACGATTTGCCGGCGGCGCTGGCCGAGCTGAAGGCGGCAGGGGTGCGACTGATCGACGAGGCGCCGCGGCTGGGCGCGCGCGGACACCTGGTGGCTTTTCTGCATCCCTCGGCGACCGGGGGCGTCTTGTTCGAGCTGTGCGCAGCGGCCCCCGCCGCCGCAACGACCCCGTCGGTAGGAACCGCATCATCATGAACAGTCAGGGACGAACTTCGCGAACGCTGGCCGCCTGTGCCGTCGGCTGTGGTCTGCTGGTGGTCGGCGCCCGCGCCGGCGCGCAGATGGGCGGCGGCGGCATGGGCCGCCCCGGCGGCGGCATGCCCAACGCGCCACCGATGGGGCAAGAATCAAAAGACAACGGCCCCGCTGAAGAAGCGCCCGAAGAGCCGACGCAGCCATCCGACCTGGAGCCGCTGCAGGGCTACGTCAACCAGAACAAGCGCAAGCTGCAGATCGTCGACTTTGACGGCTATCTGCGGGTGCGCACTGATTACCTGCACAATTTTTTCCTCGGCCTTGGCTACGACACCAAACGGCAGCCGAGCTATGTCTCGGGTTTCTCCGCCACCAAGCAGGCCTACGGCAACCCACCGTTTCCCGAGCCGCTGGACTGTCCGGCGCCCACCGCGGCGAATCCGGCGTCGGCGGGCGATTCCAAGCTGGCGCCCTGCTATCGCAAGGACATGGGCGGCGCGAACATCCGCCTGCGCATCGAACCGACGCTGAACATCACCGACCAGGTTCGCGTGCACACGCAGTTCGACGTCCTGGACAACACCATCCTCGGCTCGACGCCGGATTCATTGGTGGGCCTGAACCGCGGCACCGGCTCGCTGCCCGGCGGCGCGCCGGCCGACTTTCTTTACTCCACCCAGGATCCCCCCGAAGTCGGCCAGAACGGTTTCACCTCCAGCATTCGCGCCAAACGCGCCTGGGCCGAGGTCGACAGCGAGTTCGGCTCGCTGCGCTTTGGCCGCATGCCCTGGCACTGGGGCCGCGGCATCGCCTACAACGACGGAAGCTGCGCGGACTGCGACGGCGCCACCACCGTCGACCGCATCATGGCCCTGACCCAGATCTACGGACACCAGCTGGCCTTCGCCTGGGATCTGGGCGCTCAGGGACTGACCTCACAGCAAGTTCGTTTCGGCCAGGACGTCCCCGGCGGCTATCCGATCGATCTGTCGCAGAACGACGACGTGCTGGAGCTGATGGCGTCCGTCACCCGCATCGACAACCCGCTGGCGTTGAAAGAGCGCGTGGATCGCGGCGACCTGGTTTTCAACTACGGTCTGCAGCTGGTCTATCGCAGCCAGGAAGACGCGGTGGCGGTCCCCACGGCGGCGGCGATGGACATGAATGCGCCAAACAATCCGGTCACCAACACCGGCACGCCGGTGATGCAGGCGCCGACCCGCGAGAGCCTGCCGCAGCCGACCAACATCAACGCGCGCCTCATCACGCCGGATCTTTGGCTGAAGCTTTATTACCGCGCCCTGACCCTGGAGTTCGAGGGCATCGGCGTCTTCGGCAAGGTCGACCATCCCGGTCCGCTGGCCGCCGATAACTCGCCGGTGACCCTGCGAGAGTTCGGCTGGGTGCTGGCCGGGGAGCTGAAGCTGCTTCGCGATTCGCTGTTCGTGGGCCTCGAGACCGGCGGCGCCTCGGGCGACCAGGCCGAGGATCCGACCGCGTACTTGAACTACCGCTGGCACTTCGTGCAACAACCGCCCGGCGATCACCAGATCAACGACTTCAAGTTCTCGCCCGAATATCACGTCGATCAGATCTTCTTCCGCCAGATCATGGGCACGGTGACCAACGCGATCTACGCCAAGCCACAGATCGCCTACTGGTTCGATCTGCTGAACTCGCGGCAGCTGGGATTGAACGCGGCGTTCATCTATAGCCTGGCCCAGGTCGCGGTGTCGACCCCGGGCAACTCGAACAACCTGGGATTCGAGATGGATCTGGGCGTCAACTACCGCAACACCGCCGAAGGCTTTTACGCCGGCGCCACCTGGGCCGTCTTCTTCCCCTTCGGCGCCCTGAACCGCCCCGACGACATCTGGGGCACCGACGCCCGCACCGCCAGCGCCGCCCAGATGTTGCGCATCTTCTTCGGCGTGAAGTTCTAGGGCGCTCGCGCTTCCGATCTCCCTCTTCCTTTGGCAGAGCGCAGGGGTGAGGGCCGGACCGGCTTGCAGTTGAGCAGCGGCTATGTTGACGTCGGCCGCCTACGGAGCTGGTGCAGGTGAAATTTTTCGCGAGCATGGGGCGGCGGCGTTGGTTGCGGCGCTTGCTGATCGGCACCGGCGGCGCGCTGGCGCTGATCACCGTCGTCGGATTCTTCGTGGTGCCGCCGGTGGCGCGGCATCTGGCCGAAAAGCAGCTGGGCGAATTGCTGGGCCGGCGCGTTTCGGTGGCGCGCGTGCGGTTCAATCCGTTCGCCCTGGTGCTGGCGGTGGAAGGCTTCCAGGTCTTCGAGCCCGACGGCACCACGCCTTTCGTCGCCTTCGACCGGCTACTCGTCAACGTCGAGTGGGCTTCGGTCTACCGGCGCGCGCCCGTCGTCAAGGAGGTCAGCCTGGAAACGTTGCGCGTCCACGTGGCGCGCCTGCAGGCGACGCCCCACGCCTGGGCGGACACCTCCAGCTACAATTTTTCCGACATCCTGGCGCGCCTGACCGGCGGTCCCAAGTCCCCGCCTCCCGAACCAAACGCCGCGCCCGCGCGCTTCTCCGTCAACAACATCCGCATCGTCGACGCCGCCATCACCTTCGACGATCGCCCGCTGCACAGCCAGCACGCCATCACCGGCCTCCACCTGGGCATTCCCTTTGTCTCGACGCTGCCGGTCTTCATCGACACCTACGTCGAGCCGGGTTTGCGGCTGGCCATCGACGGCACGCCGCTCGCGTTCGCCGGCCGCACCAAGCCGTTCAAGGATTCGCAGGAGACCACGGTCGAGCTGCGCGCCGACCGCTTCGATCTCACGCGCTATCTGCCGTATGTGCCGGTGCCGCTGCGCTTTGACGTGGCGTCGGCGCTGCTGGATCTGGCGCTGGACGTGTCCTTCGTGCGGTCACGCGCCGACGCGCCGTCGCTGACCGTCAAAGGACGGGTGGCCCTGGAAAAGCTGGCCTTGCGCGAAAAGTCCTCGGCGCCGCTGGCCAGCCTGGATCAACTGGAGATCCTGATCGGCCACGCCGACGTCACCGGGCAGTCGTTCGCCATCGACAAGGTGGCGCTGCACGGCCTCACCGTTCACGTCCGGCGCGGCGCCCGCGGTCTGCTGAACCTGGAATTGCTGGCACCCGCGCCGCCGCCCGAAAAGGCGGCGCACGCCGCCGCCCGTCCTGCGCCGAACGCCCCGCCACCGCCGTCCACGATCGCGGCGTCCACGCCGCCGCGCTTCACCGTCGCCGCTGTCGACGTCGACGGCGTGATCATCCACCTGCGCGATGAGACGGTTCATCCGCCCATGGAGCTCACCGTCGATCAGCTGACCGTGGCGGTGCGCGGTCTTTCCAACGCGCCGCGGGCCAGGGCCACGGTGACCGCGTCGCTGCGCGCGGCGCCCGGCGGCCGGATCAAAGACGAAGGCACCTTGACCCTGGAACCGCTGGCCGCCAACGGCACGCTGACCTGGGAGGGCATCGAACCAGGACGGTTCGCGCCCTACTATCATGATCAGATCGCCTTCGATCTGGCGGGCGGGCAAGTGCGGCTCGGCACCGGCTACAATTTTCGCGCGCAGGCGGCCGGCCCCGAGCTCAGGCTGTCGAACGCCTTCGTCGAGATCGCCGCGCTCAGCCTGCGGGAGCGCGGACCGAAGGGCGCCACCCGACTGCAAGACGAGTTCTTCCGGTTGCACGATCTGGCCGTGCGCGACGTCGACGCCGACCTGACCAAGCACACCGTCACCGTCGGGCAGATCGTCAGCCACGACGGACGGGTGCGGGCCGCGCGCAACGCGGCCGGCGTGGTGGACCTGACCACGTTGCTGCCGGCCGCGCCGCCGGCGCCACCGACATCGAAACAGCCCCCGCCCGCCCGCTCAGCCGCGCCGACGCCGCCCGCCGCACGGTGGACAATCCAACTCAACCGGCTGGCCCTCGACGGCTGGAGCGTCCGCTTCGACGATCATCAGGTCAACCCGGCCGCCGTCACCACCCTGTCGCCCATCAAGATCACCGTCGGCAACTTCAGCACCGCGCCCGGATCGCGGGCCAATCTGGACGTGCGCCTGGGCCTGAACAAGGAAGGCCGCGTCGCAATCACCGGCTCCGCCGGACTGGATCCGGTGGTGGCCAATCTGAAACTGGATCTGCGCACCATCGAGATCCTGCCCCTGCAGCCGTACTTCGCCGACCAGGTGAACGTCACCGTCACCGACGGAACCGTCTCGGTGAAAGCCGACGCCAAGGTCGAGCTGCCGGCGGCGCCGGAGCGCGGTCCGGCTCCCGATCCCCGCATCGCCTTCGCCGGCGATGTCGACGTGGCCAATTTCGCCGCCATCGACGGGGCCAAGCACGAACCATTTCTATCCTGGCGTTCCTTTCACATCGGCAGCATCGACGTGACCACCGTGCCGATGAAGATCGGCGTCCGCGAGATCGCCCTGACGGATTTTTATTCGCGCCTGATGATCTACCCGGACGCGCACTTCAACCTGCAGGACATCATGGCCACGCCGAAAGGGGCCGCCCCCTCGCCTGCCAAGCCGGCGCCGCCCACGTCGACAGCGACCGCCGCCGCGAAGAATGCCGCGTCGGCCCCGCCGCCGCCGGTGACCATCGGGCAGGTGTCCTTGCAAGGCGGGCACGTCAGCTTCACTGACCACCTCATTCGCCCGAACTACTCTGCCGAGCTGACCGAGCTGGGCGGGCGATTCTCCGGCTTGTCGTCGGACCCCAACACGCGCGCCGATGTCGACCTGCGCGGCGCCGTCGATCACTCGGGCGCGCTGTCCATCGCCGGGACCATGAACCCTCTTTCCCAGGATCTGTTCGTCAACGTCAAGGTGGCGCTGAAAGACTTCGAGCTGCCGCCTGCCAGCCCCTATGCCGCCAAGTACGCCGGCTATGGCATCAGCAAGGGCAAGCTGGGCCTGTCGCTGGACTATCACATTGCCGACAAGAAGCTGGACGCGCGCAACCACATCACCGTCGACCAATTCACCTTCGGCGACAAAGTGAAGAGCCCCGACGCCACCAGCCTCCCGGTGAAACTGGCGCTGGCCATCCTGAAGGATCGCCACGGCGTCATCGATCTCGATGTGCCCATCGCCGGGTCGCTGGACGATCCCGATTTCAAGATCGGGCGCGCGGTGCTGAAGGTGCTGGGCAACTTGATCGTCAAGGCGGTGACGGCGCCGTTCTCGCTGATCGCCTCGGCGTTCGGCGGCGGCGATCAACTGTCCAAGCTGGAGTTTGCCTCGGGCGCCGCCACGGTGAACCCCGGCGCGCAGGCCAAGGTGCGCACCCTGGCCAAGGCGCTGCAAGAACGCCCCGGTCTGTCCTTCGAGATCGAGGGCGGCGCCGATCCGGCCCGCGACCGCGAAGAGCTCCGCCGCCGCCTGTTCGACCAGAAGCTGCGCGCCCAGCAAGTGCTGGAGGCGGCCCAGGCGGGCGACCCCACCCCGCCCGCCGCCGACGCGCCGCTGACCGCCACCCAACGTCCCCACCTTTTACAGCTGGCTTACAAAGCGGAGACCTTCCCCAAACCCCGCAATTTCCTGGGCCTCGAAAAAGATCTGCCACCCGCCGAGATGGAAAAGCTCATCGCCACCCACATCGTGGTCGACGACGACGCCTTGCGGGCGCTGGCCCAGCAACGGGCCAACGCGGTGCTGGCGTCGCTGGCCAAGATCGCGCCGGAAGGCGCCACCCGGCTTTTCCTGGTCACCCCGCGCCTCGGTTCAAGCCCGGGCGCCGCCGTCGAGCTACGCCTGAAGAAGGACTGACGCCCGTGCGGCCAGCCGCCGTCATTACCTTGTACAAAGGTTCGCCCCGCGAACGGGTGCGTCCGCTCTTGTGCGGGGGAAGGTGCGTCTTCGCGACGACCGCGCAAGGGGATCCTGTAAATTTCGTCGCCTGCACTTTCGCGTTCCGGCCGCGAAGTTAGGTTTGGGTCGGAGGACAAACAAGCCGTGCGAATCGCCCAAATCGCTCCTTTGTACGAAAGTGTTCCCCCGAAGCTGTACGGCGGCACCGAACGCGTGGTGTCCTATCTGACGGAAGAGCTGGTGGCACAAGGTCACGACGTGACTTTGTTTGCCAGCGGCGATTCCCGGACCAGCGCCGAGCTGGTTCCGCTTTGCGATCAGGCGCTGCGCCTGGGCAACAAGTGCCAGGACCAGCTGGCCCACCATCTGCGGATGGTCGAGGAGGTCTATCGCCGGGCCGATGACTTCGACCTCATGCACTTTCACATCGACTACCAGCACTTCCCGACGTCGGCCCGGACCACGTCGACGCGGGTGACGACGCTGCACGGGCGCCTGGATATTCCCGATCTGCAGCCGCTCTATCGAACGTTTGACGACGAGCCGGTGGTGTCGATCTCCGACGATCAGCGCACGTCGCTGCCGTCGGCCAACTGGGTCGGCACCGTGCACCACGGACTGCCCGCCGAGCTGTTGTCATTGCAGCCGCGGCCGGGAAAGTATCTGGCGTTTTTGGGCCGCATCTCGCCGGAGAAGCGCCCCGACCGCGCCATCGAGGTGGCGCGGCGAACCGGTATCCCGCTCAAGATCGCGGCCAAGATCGACAGCGTCGATCGGGTCTATTACGAGAATGTGATCAAGCCCCTGATGGATCCGGGCATCGTCGAGTTCGTGGGCGAGATAAACGATCGGGAAAAGAACATTTTCCTGGGCGATGCCCTGGCGCTGATGTTCCTGATCGACTGGTCAGAGCCATTCGGCCTGGTGATGATCGAATCGATCGCCTGCGGCACGCCGGTCGTGGCCTGCCCGCGCGGCTCGGTGCCGGAGGTGATCGAGGACGGCGTCACCGGTGCGCTGGTTGACGATTGCGACGCCGCGGTCGAGGCAATGGATCGGGTGCTGGCCCTGGACCGTGCCGTCTGCCGGCGGCGTTTTGAAGAGCGCTTCCTGGTGTCGCGAATGGCGGTCGATTACGTGCAGCTTTACCATCGCCTGGCGCGCAGCCGAAAGGTAGCCGTCGCGGGCCACGGATCGCTTGCGTGCTGAAACGGGAGGCACTGCCCATGGACGAAGACGTCATTGAAATCGCCGGGCAGTTTTACATCCGCGCCACCAGTGGCCGCTCTGATGAACGGACGCGCGTGCTCAAGCACGACGACACCTTCGGCGTCTTCGATCGCTTCGGCGACGTGCGGCCGATCGCCTCCAGCGAGCAGGGGCTGTTTCATCGCGGCACACGCCATCTGTCCCGGCTGGAGCTTCGGCTGGGGCGAGACCGTTCGCGCGCGCTGCTGCTGAGCTCGACGGTCAGCGACGCCAACGAAGCGCTGACGGCGGATCTGACCAACCCGGACATCACGGGACCGGACCAGCAGATCCTGCTGCGGCGCGGGATACTGCACATCCTGCGCATGCGCTTTCTCTGGAAGGGCGTCTGTTACGAACGCCTGCGCGTCGCCAACCATGGCTTGAGCGGCGTGCCGGTGAGCCTGGAGCTGCTGTTCGATGCTGACTTTGTCGACATCTTCGAGGTGCGCGGCCAGGCTCGTCCCCGACGCGGGCAGATGTTGCCCCCCGCGGTCGACGGCGATCGCTGCGTGCTGGCGTACGAAGGGCTGGATCACGTGGTGCGCCGGACGGCGCTGCGTTTTTCCCCCCTGCCCGACCGGCTGGAGCCCGGGCGCGCGCAGTTCGACCTGACCGTCGAACCGCAGCGCGCCGCCACCATAGAGATGGTGATCGGGTGCGAGGAGGAAGGCGGCCCGCGCTTCGCCCTTTTTCCCCCCGACGATGCCCTGGCGCAAAGCACGCAAGCGTTGCGGGCCCAACGCGGCCATCAGGTCCAGGTGGAGGGTCGCAACGAACAGCTGGCCAGCTGGATTCGTCGTTCGGTGGCCGACCTGCACATGATGACCAGCACCACGCCGCACGGTCCTTATCCGTACGCCGGCGTTCCCTGGTTCAGCACCGCCTTCGGCCGCGACGGGATCATCACCGCCTTTCAGACGCTGTGGTGGGACGCCAGCCTGGCGCGCGGGGTGCTGGCGTTTCTGGCGGCGAATCAAGCCAAAGACGACAACCCGCAGCAGGAAGCCGAACCGGGCAAGATCCTGCACGAGACGCGCACCGGCGAGATGGCGGCGCTAGGCGAGGTGCCGTTCGGTTGCTACTACGGCAGCGTCGATTCGACGCCGCTTTTCGTGATGTTGGCCGGCGCTTACCTGGAACGGACCGGCGACGTCGCCTTCGCCCGCACGCTGTGGCCGCACGTCGAGCGGGCGCTGGGGTGGATGGATCGCTATGGCGATCGCGACGGCGACGGTTTCATCGAATACGCCCAGCGCGGCGAGAAGGGGTTGGTGCAACAAGGGTGGAAGGACTCGCACGATTCGGTCTTTCACGCCGACGGCACGCTGGCCGAGCCGCCCATCGCCCTGTGCGAGGTGCAGGGCTATGCCTACGGCGCCCGGCTGGCTGCCGCCGAACTGGCGGCGGCGCTGGGCAAGCACGCCGAGGCCGACAAGCTGCGGGCGCGCGCCGCGCGGCTGCGCGATGCCTTCGCGGCGGCGTTCTGGTGCGACGACCTGCAAACCTTCGCGCTGGCGCTGGACGGACACAAACGTCCCTGTCGCGTGCGCTCGTCGAACGCCGGGCAGTGCCTGTGGTCCGGCATCGCCACCGACGAACACGCGCGCGCCGTGGCGGCCACCCTGCTGCACCCGTCGGGCTCGTCGGGATGGGGCATTCGCACCCTGGCGGCGACGGAGGCGCGCTATAACCCGATCTCGTATCACAACGGATCGATCTGGCCGCACGACAACGCCCTCATCGCGGCTGGCTTCAGCCGCTATGGCTTGATGGCCGAGGCGCTGCACCCGTTCTCGGCGCTACTGGCGGCCAGCGCGTTCCTGGATCTGCAGCGCTTGCCCGAACTTTATTGCGGCTTTGAACGCCGGGCGGGCGAAGGCCCGACGCTGTATCCGGTGGCGTGCTTGCCGCAAGCCTGGGCGGCCGGTTCGCTGTTCATGTTCCTGCAGGCGCTGCTGGGCATGCGCGTCCGGGCGGCCGCGCGGGAGGTGCGTTTCGAAAATCCGGTGCTACCGGAAGGCATCGACGAGCTGCGCCTGCGCAACTTGATGGTCGGCGACGGCAGCATCGATCTGCTTTTGGAGCGGCACCCCCACGACGTCGGCCTGACGGTGCTGCAGCGGCAAGGTAAGGTCTCGGCCGTCGTCGCCCTGTGACTCCGTCTCGCTACTGATAGGGTCAGGCCCTATGGCCAAGCGAGCCGCTGGAGCCACTGGCGGTACAGCCGCGTAACAACGATCGGCAAAGGTTACGGCAGCGCAACGATTCCCTCGTCGCAGCCGTGGGAGGGTCGCTTCGGGCGGGCAAACCGACAGACCGCCGACGGCACGAAGGATGCTGTGACTGCCCAACATGCTTTGGTCGGCTCTCACTGCGCGGCTGTCGGACGGTCATTGTTTATCGGGGCTCCTCCGGAGAAGGGCATTGGCCCCACAGCAGCGTCAATGCATCGCGATCCTCGAGCGTCGGCGGTGTATCCAGGTTCCCGGGGTTCATCACCGACGGGCGCTGGTCGGGAGCCACATGGACAAGCCCGAAGGCGTGGCCCACTTCATGAGCGATGGTGATGGCGTCCGGCCGACCTCGCAGGTCGGTGTTGACGAGGACCTCGCCGCTGACCGGATCGTAGTAGCCGTGCGAGGGCGCGGCGGCCGGCTGAAAGCGGACAGGCAGCGTCAGGGCCGATGCGGGCACCGAAGCGGAGCTCGCCAGCGACGAAAGCCGGGTGTGGCCGATCTGGTTCCACATCGCGCTGGCGCTCTGGACGGCCGCCGCCTGATCGATCGTGGCGCTGGCGCCGACGGCCAAGACCACTGGTTGGCACGGATCGAAGCGGATGGCGTCGCTGGGCGGTGGGGAGGCGGCGCAACTGGCAGCCAGGGCGAGCAACGTGAGCAGGAGCAGGCTTGAACAACGAGCCACGGGAACGACGAACTTTAAGCGAAATCGAACCGAGATGACGGGAAATCGTGGTTTTCCCGCCAATGAGAATTGGTTGGGGTTGGAAGGAGGACACCATGAAACGAACGAGAATGATGACGTTGACGGCGAGCGGGTGCATCTTGGGGTGGGCCGCGATGGCGCGAGCCGCGGAGCCCACGCAGCCGCCGCCGCAGGAATCGCCGACGGCCGGGGTCGCAGCCGAGACCGATGTCGATGAGGCTCCGCCGGCGGTCACGCCGGCGCCCGCACCCGCGCCGCCCGCGCCGGTCATGGAGCCGATCACGCCGGTGCAGCCGATGCCGGCGCAGCTACCGGTCACCGCTCCGCCTCGGGACGTGGACACCAGCGCGATGTACGGGCTGCCCGTCGGGGGTGCCATTCTGGTGGGCGGCGGCTACGAGGACTTCACCAACAGCAATCTGCGGAGCATGACCGCCGCCGGCGGCACGTGGACCGCCCGGGCCATCGTCGGCACGCGCGAGTTCGTCGGTCTCGAAGCGGCGTACGTCGGGTCCTCGCACAGCATCAACACGCTCGGCGTGGGCAGCAACGCGAACCTCATTTCAAACGGGATCGAGGGGGCCTTGCGTCTCAACGTCCCGGTCATCAACGGTCTGTCACTGTTCGAGCCGTTTGGATTCGTCGGGCTCGGATGGCAGCACTATTCGATCAACAATGGCAGCGCCACGTCTGACATCGCCGGCAACGACGACATCATGACCTTGCCGTTCGGCGGTGGTCTGGAGTTCGCCTACCGCATGTTCATGGCCGACGCGCGCTTCACCTACCGCGAGACCTATTACAACGATCTCCTGCGCACCAGCGGCGGAAGGCTGAACAACTGGGGCGTCGGCGGTCAGGTCGGCATGGCGTTCTAACGGCGAGAGAGACGACGACTCGGCCCGACTTGAACCACGCGATCGGCTGCTTTAAAATTTTGCGTGGCGCACAGTCGGACCGGTCGTAAGGCAGCCGGCAGATCAATCCTGGTCGTGTGGCTCGCTGTCCTCGCCGTCTCGAACGTCACCTGGATCGGGACGGTGGGCGCCAGCCCCGTCGCCTACGAAATCACGCCAAAGCAACGGGAATTCCTGGAGCGTCTGCAGCGTGACACGTTCGCTTTCTTCTGGGACGAATCGGCCGGCGGGAATGGGCTCATGCCTGATCGATCGCCCAATCCTGACCTCTCGAGCGTCGCGGCGGTCGGCTTTGCCCTGACTTGCTATCCCATCGGCGTGGAGAAGGGTTGGGTTACCCGCCGCCAGGCGGCGGAGCGAACGCTGTCGACCTTGCGGTTTCTGTGGCGTGGACGGCAGGGCCCTGAAGCCCAGGGGATCATGGGCTACAAAGGTTTTTTCTACCATTTCCTCGACGCTCGAACGGGACATCGCGCGGTCGAGTCCGAGCTGTCGACGATCGATACAGCCCTGCTGATGGCCGGGGTGCTGGCGTCTCAGGCCTTCTTCGACCGGCCCGAGGAGTCCGAGCGCGCCATTCGCACGGTCGCCGATCAGTTGTATCGCCGGGTCGACTGGGCGTGGGCGAAGTCGCCCAAGCATCCCCCGCTGGTGAGCATGGGCTGGACTCCGGAACAGGGGTTCGTGCCGTTCGACTGGCAGGGCTACAACGAAGCCATGATCCTTTACTTGCTGGCCCTCGGTTCACCAACCCACGCCATCGACCCGAGCGCGTGGGAAGCCTGGACCTCGACCTACCGCTGGGACGCCTCCGACGGTTTTCCGCGTGTGGCCTTCGATCCGCTCTTCGGGCATCAGTACACCCACGTCTGGGTCGATTTCCGCGGCATCCAGGATCCGTACATGCGGTCGAGAGGGATCGATTATTTCGTGAACTCGACGCGGGCGACCTACGCCAACCGGGCCTACTGCATCGCCAATCCAGCCAAGTGGGTTGGTTACGACGAATTCGTGTGGGGACTGACCGCATCGGACGGGCCATTGAAGATCGTGGTCGGCGGCCAACCGGCCCACGACCCGAGTCGGTTCCACGCGTACTGGGCGCGAGGCGCGGGGCCCGACGGGCGCGATGACGGGACCATCGCCGTCACGGCCGCCGGGGGATCTGTGCCCTTCGCGCCGGAGCTGGCCATTCCAACTCTGTTGCAGCTTTATACGCGCTTCGGCGATCGCCTGTACGGAAAGTACGGCTTCAAGGACGCGTTCAATCTTTCCTACGGCGAGGCCCCTTCCGACAAGGCCGGGTGGTTCGATGATCAGTACGTGGCGATCGACCAAGGGCCCATTGTCCTGATGATCGAAAACTTTCTCAGCGGTCGCATCTGGAGTCTCACCAAGAGCAACGCCTACTTCCGGGCGGGCCTGATCCGGGCGGGCTTCACCGGCGGCTGGCTCGACGGACCGGCACCCGCTCCGATACCGCTCCCGACAGCGATACCCCTACCGATGCCGAAGCCATCCGAGAACTCCGCTGACAGCCCACCCGGCGCGTTGGTCACGGCTACGGTTCGATAGTCAGCGACGCTGGCTCCCCGCGCGTGGAATCCGGCCCGATCCTGACCTCCAGGGCGGCAGGTTCCACGACCTGCTTCATCTGAATATTCCAGAACGAGAGTTCTTCCTTGGCCAGGATGAACTCGACCTGACGGGTCTCACCCGCCGCCAGCCGGATTCGTTGGAAACCTTTGAGCTCGCTCACCGGCCTCGCCACGCTGGTGCCCCTCAGGCGTATGTAGCACTGGACCACCTCGGTCCCTTCCCGTTTGCCCGCGTTCGTCACGCTGGCGCTGACCTTGACCGAGGCGGCCCGGCTGTTGAGGGCGGCGGCGCTGATCCTCCGGGTGCCGGCCGACGTCGGCGAATAGGAGAAGGTGGTGTACGAAAGACCATAGCCGAAAGGAAAGAGCGGCGCGTTCCGCTCGTCGATGTAACGACTGGTGAACCGGAAGGCGCCGACGGCCGGCGCGCCAGTGGACGTGTCTCCGCTGGCATCGGCCGCCGGTGGCGCCGGGCGTCCGGTGTTGAGGGCGTTGTAATAAAGCGGCTCTTGCCCGACGGCGCGGGGCCAGGTCGCGGTGAGGCGTCCGGCGGGATTCACCTCACCGAAGAGCATTCGCACCAGCGCCGGGCCCGCCTCCACCCCAGGGAACCAGGCGGCGACGATCGCCGCCGCATGCTCGGCCGCCCACCCGATCGTGAGCGGCCGGCCGCTGAACAGCACGACGATGACCGGCTTGCCGGTGGCATGGACGGCCTCGAGCAGCTTCTCTTGCTGGCCATCGAGATCGAGGTGGGCGCGCGAGGCGCCTTCGCCGGTTCGATCGCCCTGTTCGCCGAGGGCGAGAATCACCACGTCGGCCTTGCGGGCCAGGCGGATGGCGTCGTGGAAGCCCGATTGATCGTTGCCCAGGATCTTTGAACCCTCGGCGTAAAGAAGGCGCATCCCCTCCGCTGCGGTCCGCTCCGCCAGCGCGGCTCTCAGCGTGATCACGTCATCGGGAATTCCCTGCGCGCTCCAGCAGCCCAGCATGTCCCGCGCGCTGTCCGCGAGCGGGCCGATGAGGGCGATGGTGCGCCCGGGCCGGGGCACCAAAGGCAATATCGGCACCTGGCCGCGTGGGCCGGTGTTCTTGAGCAGGACGAACGACTCTGCGGCTGCTTGCCGCGCCAGCCGACGGGATTCCGCGCGGGGTCGCGCCATCGGCGAACCATCTGCCGGGGCATAGGGATTCTCGAACAGCCCGAGGTCAATCTTCAGCCGCAGCACGCGCCGCACCGATTCGTCAAGCGCCTCCCGGGGAACGCCGCCGGAGCGGACCAGAGCCGGCAATGCGGAAACATAAAGGCCGCTCTCCATGTCCATGTCGACCCCGGCCAGCAGTGACTTGCGCGCCGCTGTCGTTCCATTGGCGGCGATCCCGTGCGCGATCGTCTCTTCGATGGCGCCCCAATCGCTGACCACCAGACCAGCGTAGCGCCACTCGCCCCGCAAGATCTCGCGCAGGGTGAACGCGTTCGCGCTGGCGGGCACGCCGTTGAGAGCATTGAAGGCGGACATGAACGTGGCGACGCCCGCTTCGGCGCTGGCGCGGAATGGGCCGAGATAAACCTGGCGCAGCGAGCGCTCGGAGATCTCGGTGGTGTTGTAGTCGCGCCCGCCCTCTGCCGCGCCATACCCGACGAAGTGTTTCGCGCAGGCGAGAATCGAGGTCGGATCGCTTAGATTCCGCCCCTGATAGCCGCGAACGTACGCTCTCGCCAGCACCGAGCCGAGGTACGGATCCTCGCCGGCGCTTTCGGCGATGCGGCCCCACCGAGCATCGCGAGCGATATCCACCATCGGGGAAAAGGTCCATCGGACCCCTTGGGCCGCGGCTTCTTCGGCCGCCACCCGGGCAGTCGCCTCGACGAGCGCCGGGTCCCAGGTGGAGGCCAGGCCGAGGTTGACAGGAAAGATCGTTCGAAACCCGTGGATGACATCGAGGCCAAACAGCAAGGGAACGTGCAACCGGGAGTGCTCGACCGCGATCCGCTGGTAGTGATTGGCCAGCTCGGCGCGCGTGACGTTCAGGAGACTTCCCACCTGGCCCGCCGCGATCATGGTTTCATAGTCCTTGCGATCGGTACCGGGGCCCGTGGGTTGGCCAGCAGAGTACTGATTGAGCTGTCCGCTCTTCTCTTCGAGCGTCATCTGCTTCAGCAGATCTTCGATACGGGCGTCGCGGTTGGGCGAGGACCGGGGAGGGATCGCCTCGGCGGCGGCGAACAGCAAAAGACATCCAAGCGGTGAGGTGAGCCTCATTCAATAGAGGGTGATGCCGAATTTCGCCGCCGGTATGGTCGGCAGACGACCGGGGCCCATCTTTGTGTTGGCGGGAGCACCCGGATGTTGAACCGATCCATAGAACCGCGCCGCCACATCATGGTCACGGGCGCGATGATTTTGCTGGCCGGCCTAACGCTCAATCCACCGGCGCGCGCCGACGCGACATACATTCAGGACGGTGCCTTCGACCGCGACACCGTGACCGAGCTGGCCCGGCGCCTCTCCCGCTCTCCTTTCGCGGCGCCCAAGACGCCGTTGCCGAAAGCGCTGGCCGGTCTCGACTACGAGCACTATCGCGACATCAGGGTTCGTCCCTCGAGCACGCTCTGGGCAGACCAGGGCACCGCGTTCAGATTGCAGGTGCTTCCGCGCGGCTTCGTCTTCAGTGATCCCGTCGAAGTGGCGCTGGTCGCCAAGGGCCGCTGCGAGCGCATCGCCTACAAGCCGGACTTCTTCATCACCGGTGACGTGATGAAGACGCCCCTGCCGACCGAGGACATCGGGTTCTCCGGATTCCGCGTGCTCTTCCCCATCAACCGTCGCGCCGTGTTCGACGAGGTCGCCGTCTTTCAAGGGGCCAGCTACTTTCGGTCGCTCGGTGAAAACCAGGTCTACGGCCTGTCGGCGCGCGGCCTGGCAAACAAGACCGCGGAGCCCGAGGGCGAGGAGTTCCCGGCTTTTCGAGCGTTCTGGATCGAAGAGCCGCCGACGCGCGCGACCCAGACCCTGGTCGTGCACGCCTTGCTGGACAGCCCCAGCGTCGCCGGCGCGTACCGGTTCGAGATTCATCCCGGTCATGGCGCGACCCGCGCCACCAGCATGGATATCGAGGCGGTGCTGTTTCCGCGGGTGGAGCTCGGCAAGGTGGGCCTCGCTCCGGCGACCAGCATGTTCATGTTCTCGCCCAACGGACGTATCTCCATCGATGACTTTCGCCCGGAGGTTCACGACTCGGATGGCTTGCTGATCTTCAACGGGCGCGGCGAACACATCTGGAGGCCCCTGCAGAATCCCGCGCAGGTCGAGGTCAGCGCTTTCCTCGACGTGAACCCGGCTGGCTTCGGGCTGCTGCAGCGTGACCGCAATCCCGCCGACTACCAGGATTTCGAGGCCGTATACGAAAGGCGTCCCAGCCTTTGGCTCGAGCCCGTCGGTGATTGGGGCGAAGGCGCGGTCGTGCTCACCGAAATTCCCAGCGACGCCGAAATCCACGACAACATCGTGGCGTTCTGGCGCCCCAAGGCCGCTCTGCCCGCCGGAGCGGAATATCGATATGCGTACCGCGCCTCCTGGGGGGACGGACCGCCGGCGGCGCTCGAGCAGGCGCGCGTGGCGGCCACGCGTCGGGGCCGCGCAGACGTCCGCGGGCCGACGCCCGAGCGGCGGTTCGTCATCGACTATCTGCCCGCGGCGAAGATGGCCCGCGCGCCTCGCACGCCGCTGCCGCAGGCGAAGGTCTCGGCCTCGGCGGGGGCGATCAAGGACATCGTGGTCGCCGACAACCCGATCGTTGGTGGGTATCGGTTGAGCTTCGTGTTTGATCCGCGCCCGGCCAAGACCGCCGAGCTGCGCGCAGAGCTTGTCTTTGGCGATCGGCTGACCGCCGAGACCTGGGTTTACCGATGGACAACTCCATGAGCCCCCCGGGCGAGCCGAGCCCGACGCCCGCACCCATCACCGCTGGGTTCCTTCCGCCAGAGTCGCCAGGAACGATGCCGTCGCAGAACCTCTCGATCGACGTCGACAAGGAGAGGCGGCATGTGCCGATCCACCCCGAGAACCGCTTCGCTCCGGCGCTGCGCCGAGCCTTCGTCTTCGGAGGCGCCGCGCTGATCTCGGGCGTCGCGATAAACGAGATGCGGTTGGTGCTGAACCTCGGTGGGCTGACCATTCTGGAGATCGTCGTGTTGGTGCTGTTCGCCCTGAACACGATCTGGATTTCCTTGTCTGTCCCGACGGCAATCGCCGGCTTCGTCCGACTCTTGTTCCGGCGGTCGCGCGTACCAGAAGCCGGTCCGCTCAGCAGTCGGACGGCGCTCCTGATGCCGCTTTACAACGAAGAGCCCGGCCGGGCGGCCGCCGCTCTTGATGCCATGGCCAATGATCTGGCGGCCCGCGGGGCAGGCAGTCACTTCGATCTGTTCATTCTCAGCGACACCACCGACGGTGACATCGCGCTGGCCGAGGAGGAGACAGTCTGGGCCCTGCGCCGCCGCCTGAGCGCCGGCCCGCCCATCTACTATCGCCGTCGCCCCCGCAACACCGCCCACAAGTCCGGCAACATCCGCGAGTTCTGCGAACGCTGGGGCCGCGCCTACGATCACTTTCTGGTCCTGGACGCCGACAGCCTGATGGAGGGGGCGACCATCATCGCGCTCGTGTGCCGCATGGAGAGCGATCCCGACGCCGGCTTGATCCAGACCGTTCCGTGCCTGCACGAAGGGACGACCCTGGTGGCGCGGCTGCAGCAATTCGCCGCCCGGGTCTATGGACCGGTGCTGGCGTCGGGTCTGGCGTGGTGGACCGGGCGGGAAGGAAACTTCTGGGGACACAATGCCGTCATTCGATCGCGGGCGTTCATGGAGTCGTGCGGGCTGCCCGAGCTGCCGGGGCGCCCTCCGCTTGGCGGCTCGATCCTGAGCCACGACTTCGTCGAGGCCGCCCTGCTCCGTCGGGCCGGCTGGAGCGTCCGGATCGCCGATGACCTGCCCGGCTCGTACGAAGCCTGCCCGGCCACTCTCGTCGACCTTGCCATCCGCGACCGTCGCTGGTGTCAAGGGAACCTGCAACACGCCCGCGTGCTGGGCACGAAAGGTTTGCACTGGGTCAGTCGTTTCCACCTGCTGTCCGGGATCTTCTCTTTTGTCTCGTCGCCGGTATGGCTGCTGTTCCTCCTCGCGGCGCTCGGTCTCGGGGTGCAAAACGAATTTGCGCGGCCCGAGTATTTCTCCCGCTCTTTCAGCTTGTTTCCCCTGTGGCCGCACATCGACCCCGTGCGCGCGCTGCGCACGTTCCTCCTCAGCCTGGCGATCCTCGGCGCGCCCAAGGTCCTGGGCGTGCTGGCCTTTGCCGGCAGCGCCCGACGCTTGCGGGCCGCCGGCGGCCCGCTGCTTCCGCTCAGCGTCGCGCTGGAGGTCGCGCTCTCCGCGTTGCTCGCTCCCATCTTGATGCTGATCCACTGCGGGCTGGTGGCCAGCATCCTGATGGGACGCGACGTCGGATGGAGCCCGCAGCGGCGCGGAGACTTGAGCGTGCCGTGGACGGAGGTCGCGTATCGGCACCGCTGGCACGTCGTCGTGGGAGTGGTCTTGGCCCTGGTTGGTTACTCGATCTCCTGGCAAATGGCCGCCTGGCTTTCGCCGGCGGTGCTGGGGATGGTGGCGGCGGTGCCGCTGTCGCTGTTCACCGGGTCCTCGCGCGTCGGCCGCTGGCCGCGGCGGCTGCGACTTCTGCGGACGCCCGAAGAGGCTGCGCCTCCCGCCGTTGTACGAACCAGGAACGACACCTATCCCCTTTACCGCGAAGCGGTGGCCCGCGCCCCCGATCTGGTCGCGCTCGCGGTGGACGACGAGAAATTGCGGCGTCACCTGGCGCTGACCGACCATCGCACGGGCGGCGGCCTCAAGGCGATCGAGGCGGCCGAGGCGACCGCGGATCTGAAGGTTCGCTCGGCCGAGACCCTCGAGGATGCAGTGGCCCACCTGACGCCGCGCGAGCGAGCACACGTCCAGTCGGCGCCCGAGCTTCTCTTCTTGCTGTCACGCCTTCCTCGGCGGGGCGGCGCCTCCGAGTCCGAGCGCCTGCTGGGCGCGGCGATGGCGGGTTCGGTTCAGATCAAAACTGCATTGGTCGATCAGCTCGAGGACCACTGACGACCTCCCCTTTCGCCAGGCCAGCGTGGACGCTTGCGTGGTCAATGTTCAGTCACCACATTGGCAGTCACCGGAAGCAGCGCTGGAAGGTGACCATGCTGAAGACAAGCTCGTTCCCCGCTTTCTTGTTTTGCGTCGTCGCAGCCGCCGGCGGCGCGCTGGCGTACGCGTCTTACGCGCTGTATGGCGCCGTCATCGCCGCGGTCGTCATCGCCTGTGCCGCACTGGTCGTGGCCTTGGTCCTGTCGAACGCCGTCAAGGTGGCCGCGCCCTGGGACCGCGCGGTCGTGTTGCGTCTGGGCCGGTTTCGCGCGCTGAGTGGCCCGGGGGTCTTCGGCATCATCCCGATCATCGACACCATCCCGTATTGGATCGATATGCGGGTGATCACGACCTCGTTCAAGGCCGAGAAGACGCTGACCAAGGACACCGTCCCGGTCGACGTCGACGCAGTTCTGTTCTGGAAGGTGATCGATCCAGAGAAGGCGGCCCTGGCGGTGGCCGACTACGTGAGCGCCATCAGCTGGGCTTCGCAGACCGCGCTTCGCGACGTCATCGGCAAGACGCTGCTGGCCGAAATGCTCGAAGGCCGCGACAAGATCTCGACGGAGCTACAACACATCATCGACCAGCGCACCGAACCATGGGGCATCAACGTCGTCTCGGTCGAAGTCAGGGACGTGTTGATCCCGCCGGCCCTTCAGGACGCGATGTCGATGCAGGCGCAGGCCGAGCGCGAGCGACAGGCCCGCGTGATCCTCGGCGACTCCGAACGGCAGGTCGCGGAGAAGTTCGCCGAAGCGGCCAAGACCTACGCTCACGACCCGGTCGCCCTGCACCTGCGCGCGATGAACATGCTCTACGAGGGCCTCAAACAGAACGCGACGATCGTGCTGGTGCCCAGCACCGCCCTCGAGTCGATGCAGCTCGGCGGCATCGCCGGGATCACCGCGCTCAAGATGGGGCTCGGAAACAACGGCGACTCCCAGGAAAAGAACCTCCCGCGCGTTCCTTCCCCCTGATTCAAGCCTTGCGGGCCGGTGTCTTTATTGCGACTTTTGCTCACATGGCAAAGACGCTGATCCGCGACATCATGTCGAGCCCCGTCGAGGTTCTGCAGATGGGCGACTCGCTGGATCTGGCGCAGCGCCTGATGCGCAAGGGACGCGTCCGTCACCTGCCGGTCCTCGACGGCCAGGAACAGCTGATCGGCCTCATCACCCACCGCAAGCTTGCGGGCGCCTGGCTGAGCCACGGCGATCCCGAGCACGAGCGCCGCCGCCAGGTGGCCCGCGACATCCCCGTCGAGATGCTGATGGAGAAGGACGTCATCACCACCTGGCCAGAGGCGCCCGCCGCTGAAGCCATCACCTTGATGGAGACGCAACGAATCGGTTGCCTGCCGGTCGTGGACGAAGGCAAGGTCGTCGGCATCATCACCGAGAGCGACTTCATGAAGTTCGCGCGCCTGTACTTCGACCGGGAGGACAGCCGATAAAAGGGGCGGCTTCGGGATTTGCCCCCATTGACGACTATCGAGAGCGAACCCAGGATGCCCGCATCATGCGAATGGCGACTGTGACGATTGCGCTGGCGGCCGTGCTGTCAATCACCGGCGCGGCGCTGATGGCGCACCGACACAATTCCGGAAAGCAAGCAGGCACCGACGAGGCACCGTCGTCGATCAGCCACCTCGAGGAATCCCACCAAAGCTAGCAACTGAGGCGCTGCGACCCCGTTGCCTTCCGTCTGTTCTGGATCTTGCGCCTCTCCTCGATCAAATACGGCTGCAGCAAGCAGGTCGAAATTTCCGCCAGGCACGGCAGGTAGTGCCCGGTGCGCCAGCCTGGGCCGTTGCCAAAATCCAGGGTACCGCGCCTTTCGTCGTAACGACCGGGGAGCAGCATCTCCGCGTACTGGCGTATCAGATGTTGCAGGCTGGGCTCGATCTGACCGTCGGGCCCCGCCTCATCGTTGACCAACGAGTCTTCAGACGACGACTGCCTCTGGCACTTCTTCAAGAGAAGCAACCAATAGAGCGGCACGCCCCGCGAGGTGAGCCAAAGGCACAAGAAGTGGCGCGTGACAGCATCCTTGAGGGCGCGCTCGCCGCCAAATGACGGGTCCATGATGACGTCGCCACTGATTATTCCATTCACTTGGCGCGGGCCGTCGCTGAGAAGAATTTTCTTCAGCGCGATGAAGGCGCCGATCTCGTTCGTGTCGCGATCCCGAACCAGGATCGCGCCATCGTTCGTCTGCAGGTCACGGAGAAATGCCGGCAGATCGACCTTCTGGTGAAAAGCGGCGGACAACTGCTGCATCGCCGCAATATCGTTTACCGAAAGACAATGTATCGGCCGATATCGGGCCATGAACTTGCGGGCGGGCGTGGTGATGAAGTCCCCGTCGCGCCGCAACCGCATGGACATCAGTCTAGTCCTATTGACCAAAGTTTAATAGTGGACCCCGCGCGATCAGCCCGGATTTTTCAGCGCTCGCGGGCGCGCCCGCGTCAGCGGTGGTTGCGCCAGCCGCCCGAACGCGCGGGCGCGCGCGCCGCGGGCCGGGCGGTCACGTGCTCGAAGTTGTGACGCACCGGCGCCCCCTGCATGCGCCGCTGATACAGGGCCGGCGGCTCGTGATCATAGTGCGACCAGCGGCCGCCCGCGCCCCGGTAATACCAATGGTTGCCGTACCAGTAATTGGCGCGGCCGTCGAAATAGATCGGCTCGGTGGTGGCGATGTATGCATCGGGCGGATAGTCGTAGTACTGGCCGCCGTAGCCGCCGGAGTATCCAACGCCCATCTCGCAGCCGGCGCCAGCGACCATCACGGCGCCAGCCAGCGCCAGCAGGCCGCCCAGTCTTCTCAACGCGCCCTTCCAGTGCGTGCCGATCATGAGCGACCCTCGGCGACCGGCTCGTGCCCGGCGTGTTCGCGCAGCCGCTGCGCCAGCGTCGCCCGCTGTTCGGGGGTCAGCACCGGGCGCATCACTTCGATCACCCGCGCCAGGTGAGCAGCGCCCCAGCCGACCAGGTGCGGGTTCGCGGCAGCGCTGGTGGGCAACGTCCGGGCGTCGAACGCCGGGCTGCGAAAGGCCTCGCTGAATGCGCGCACGTGCTGGACCATCACCTCCCGGTCCAGCGGCGCCCCGCCCTGTCTCTCGTCGGTCAGCCCGGCGCGAATCTTCGCCACCTGGGCCTCGTCCAGTCCCAGCTCGTCGGCCAGCGGTTCCAGCGGCGATGGGATCTGGTCTTTCGCCTGCGCGGGTCCGGCATTTTCCTGCTGCCAGACCGCCCAGTGCGCCTCGACCTTGTCGGCCAGCGCCGCCCGCTCGGCCGGTGTCAGCACGACGTGAAGCTCGTTCATGGCATTGGCGCAGCCCTCCTGCGCGGAGGCGCTGGCCTCGACCACCCTGGCCACCGCGCTGTCCACCGCCGCTGAATCGAAGGTCGGCGCCACCAGCGCATCGGCCAGTGTGCTCAACAGCTGCCGGTCGGCCGCCCGCGCCGGCTCCAGCGCGGTCCGTAGCTCGGCGCGGACCTTGTCGATGGCCGGCAGTCGCTCCGGCGGCACGCCCAGCGTCTCGGCGCTCATGGCCACGAACATCGCCAGGCCGCCGTGATGGTGAAAACGATGATGCTCCGTCAGACCGGCCGCGTTGTCGTCGACCGGGGCCGCCTCGATCGCCGCGTTAGTGGGCGGCGGCCGATTCGACGACGAGCTCCCGCAGCCGACCGCCATCATCGCGGCGGCCAGCCATCCTGCTGCTGTCCCGAGCTTCGTGGCTGTCCCGGTCATCGCCATCCCCCCGCGCAGTTCTATAGCCACGTCTAGCGCGGCCGCCAGCCTGTCGGCAGCCGGTTGTCAAAACTCCATGCCCAGTTGCCCACCCACTCCCCAGGTGTTCAGTTTGTCGCCGGTGGCGCGCATCAGATCGTTGTAATACGTCTCTCGAAAGGTGAAGCGCGCGTCGGCGATGAACCGCCGATAAGCGAACTCCAGGCCGCCCCCCAAAGGCATGGTCATGATGTCGTCGTTGTTCGTCATGTCCAAACGACTCACGTCACCACTGGTGACGCTGTAGTGCTGCCAGCCCAGCCCGACGAAGGCGAACGGTTCGACCAGCGATGATCTCCGCATGATCGGGACGTTCAAACGCAGAGCGCCCTCGACACCGTTCGACACCAAATTGGCGTTGCTGCCTGGCCCCAGCACATTGATGCTGCGGGCGGCGCCCACGTACGCGGCTTCCAAGCCGACGAACTCCCGATTGCCGGCGACCGCTCGCACGCACCACGAACCGCCGCCGCCGGTGACGCTGCGGAGGTCGCTGTTCGTGAAGTCCTCGAAGCCGCCGCCTACCAGCAGCGCCGCGCCGACGCGAAACTGAAAAAGCCCGGCGTTTGCCTGGTCGGGCGGGACCGGCGGGCCGACCGGCAGCGGGACCGGCTGAACTGGACCGCGGGGTTCCAGAGCCGAATCGATTATGGAGACGGGCACCGGCGGGATGGCCTCCGCGGGTGCCGCGATTGCGGCGGGCGCGTCCCTCGCTGAACTCACCGGCGCCTCCTGGGCCCGCAGCATCGCGCCCCATCCAAGCGCCAACCCGCATCCCACAAACAACAACCGTCTTTTCATGACACTCCTCGCCCGCTCAGCCACCCGCCCCCGATCTGCGGTCAATGCGGGTGCGTCTGCGGGTCGGTCTTTTTACCGTTGTAACGCGACGAGCTCAGCGTCTGCGCAACCGCGTTCACCAGATCGTCGGGGCCAAAGGGTTTTGCCAGGAAAGAATCCGCGCCGGCCAGATGGGCGCGCGTCTTCCCGTCGCGCAGCGCCGACATCGCCAGCACGGGGATGTCCCTGGTTTCGGGACCACCCTTTAATCGGGCCAAAACGGCGTTTCCATCCATGTCAGGCATCACCCAATCGACGACGATCAGGTCCAGGTCGCCGCGGCGAGCGCGTTCGACCGCTTTCCGTCCGCCGGTGGTGATCTCGGCGTCGTAGCCTGCCTCGCAAAGCGTGAGCTGACACAACTCCAGGAGATCCAACTCGTCATTGACGATCAGGATGCGCGCCATGTCTCGGCTCCTTGTTTGGAATCAATGTCGGGGCTTGGGCAAAGTGAGCCAGAAGTGGCAACCACGTTCGCCGCCCGGCTCGGCCCCGATCTGTCCGCCTTGCGCCTCCAGCGCCCGGCGGGCGATCGACAGGCCCAACCCGGTGCCGGCTTTTCCAGAGTGCGCCCGCTTGAACGGTTCGAATATGGTCTTGAGCTCCTCGCCCGAAAGACCGTCGCAGTTGTCGTACACATGTATGAGAACCTCCGAAAGGTTGTTGTCGGCCGTGATTTCGATCCGACCGCGATCGGTGAATTTCACTGCGTTGTCGACCACGTTTTGCAGCGCCGACGTGGTCAGACCTGGATCGACGCAGATCGCGATTTCGGGGTCATAGTGCGTGACGAACGCGATCCCCTTCTGGCGGGCTTCCAGTTCGGCCGCTCGGGTGGCGTCGACCATGATCTTGCCCAGGGTGGTGTCGACCGGCCGACACTCAACCTCCCCTGCATCCAGTCGCTGGGTGAGCAATATGCCGTCGATCTGCGCGCGAATGCGCTGCAGGCTGCGGTCCAGCATGTCCAGCTTCTCGCCGTGTGAGGCCGCAATCTCCGGTCGCTTCCGCAAGAGGTTGGCCACCATGGTGGCGGTCGACAAAGGGTTGCGCAGTTCGTGGGTGAGAAACCCGATGTGCTCGGCCTGCTGCCGGCGAGCGGCCAGGTCACGCGAGTCGACATAACTTTTGACCGACTCGGCGATCGCGGAGTCGATCAGGTCGGCCAGCCGCTCGCATTGCAGGTCGTCGTTGGTGATCAGCCGTTCCTCTCGCGCCACCTCGAAAAGGATCTGGCGCAGGAAGATGAATTCGCGAACCAGCTGATCGATGTCGAATCCCAGGCGGACGCGGGTCAGGGCGTGCTCCCGCGCCACCTCCGACCAGGCAGCCGTGGCGCTGGTTTCAAGCGATTGTTCCCCGCGCAGCGCTTCCGACAGTCCCAGCAGATACTCCCCGATGGCGTCGCGCAGATCGGTGACCGTCACGCTCTGCCGGCGATCCGCGATCGTCTCCTCGACCTTCTCGATCCAGCGCCGCTCGATGTCGCGCAGCCGCCTCTCGATGGTCTCGGCCAGCGCCGCCCGCTTTCTGCGTTCGGACTCATCCGTTGACGCCGCCGCATCTCCTCCCGGCTCCGCCATCTTGGCCCTCCTGCCGCGGTTCAGCTATCAACGTGATGCGCGGTCTCACGCCGACAAGGGGGCCTGAGGTGACAATGAGCGTCTACGAAGTGGGCGCAGAAAGAATCGAACTTTCAACAAACGGATTAAGAGTCCGCTGCTCTACCAATTGAGCTATGCGCCCGTTATTCAGTTTTCAGGAACATTATTCAGGGGCCCGCGCGCCCGAGGTGAGTCGAACACCTAACCCCCGGCTTCGAAGGCCGGTGCTCTATCCAGTTGAGCTACGGGCGCCTGTGCGCTTCATCAGGAAATTTGCGGGCGGATGATGCGAAGAGCGCTCCCGCCTGTCAAGGGAAACGTCGGGGGCCGCCCGGCCCGCGTCCGCGTCATGGCTTGGTTGCGGGCTTGCTCCGCCGCGGAATGAACGTCGGGCGTAGCTGCTCGAAGATTTTTTCTTTCGCCAGCGCCGGGTTGTTGCGCATGTCCACGCCCGCCACGCTGGCCAACGTCGCGTGCAGCAGGTGCAGCCGGCTGCGCGCCGCCTCGCCGCAAGGTGGAACAGCCGGGGCCGGACGCTCGCACAGCTCCAGCGCGCGCGACGCGGCGGCAAACGCCGGCTCCGACTCGAAACGATCGGCAAAGGCGATGGCGCGGATGTTGTGCAGGCGATAGTCATCTTGATGCAGTGGCAAGACCGCGCCCACGGTGGCCAGGGCCCAATCGGGGCGGTGGCCGTCCAGGTAAATGTCCGCCAGCTCGATCGCTTCGGGCAGCGGATCGTCTTGGCCTGGGCGCAACATGGCCGCCTGCAGTTCGGCGACGCGCTCGCGCCGCTCGGGCGACAGGCGCAGGGCCACTTTCACGGTGACGTCGGGCCGCGGCATCAACAAAATCGCCGCCAGCAGGGCGATAACGATCAGGTCCAGGATTCGGGTAACACGCACGCGCGATTATTCTTACCGCAAGCGCGGCCATCCAGCGAGGCCACCGTCCGCGCGGGCTGCGCAGTCAGCTTTTTTCCTTAACCAATTGGCGGGTCGAAAAACCCCGCGTCGGGGCAAAAATCCCCGCCACGGAATGCCGGCGGCGACCAGCGGCCCGATGAAACAAAGGTGAAACACTCTGGCACCACCTGTGCTTAGATACGGCGCGTGTGCGTTCCGGATGGGGCGGGATGCAACACCCCCGCACTGTCCCCGCGTCGACCCCCGAACGACCGAAGGAAAGAAGGAGGAGCCGGATGACCGTCTTGAAGATGCTGGCCGATGCATTCCACGAGGGTGGCTGGGGGATGTGGCCGATTCTCTTCTTGCTGATGATCACCATGTCGATCCTGATCGAGCGCGCCGTTTATCTGCGCCGCGCGGTCATCGACAAAGAAAAGCTGGTCACGCTCCTGCGCTCGCAAATTTCTGCGGGCAACATCCAGGGCGCGATCAAGGTCTGCTCCGGCAACTCCACGCCCCTGACCCGCATCGTCCAGGCGGGCCTGATGCGCGCCAACCGATCCAACGAAGAGATTGATTCGGCGATGGAAGAATCATCGCTGCGCGAGCTGCCGCAGCTGGAGAAGCGAACCGGCTACTTGGCGATGCTCGGCAACCTGGCCACCTTGGCCGGTCTGCTCGGGACCATCACCGGCCTCATCAAGGCGTTCGCCGGTGTCGCCGGCGTCGACCCGTCGCAGAAGGCCTCGCTGCTTTCCAAGGGCATCTCCGAAGCGATGAACTGCACCGCCTTCGGACTCACCACCGGCATCATCGGCCTGGCGGCCTTCGCCTGGCTGAACGGCAAGACCCAGAACGCCCTCGACGACATCGCCGAGGTGAAGAAGAACGTTTCCAACCTGCTGTTCCAGGCCAAGGCGGCGATGCGCGGTTAACGCGCACCCCTTTCAACTTTTCCACGACGACACCCAAGACAAGGAGAATCACCTCATGTTCCTGATGGAAGCTTTTGAAAAGGGTGGCTGGGGCATGTACCCGATCGCTCTCCTCTTCATCATCACGGTCGCCATCTCGGTCGAGCGCTTCATGTACGTCGGCAAGGCGAAGATCGACGTCGACAAGCTGATGGGGATCCTCAAATCGCAGATCGTTTCGGGGAACATCCAGGCGGCGGTGAACACCTGCATGCAGCAGCCCGGACCGGCGACGAAGATCATCGCCGCTGGCCTGCGCAAGGCCGGCTCCAGCGAGCACGACGTGCAGCAAGCGATGGACGAAGAGGCCCTGCGCGAGTTGCCACGCCTGGAAAAACGCACTGGTTATCTGGCCATGCTCGGCAACCTGGCCACGTTGGCCGGTTTGCTGGGAACCATCACCGGCCTCATCAAGGCGTTCGCCGGCGTCGCCGGCGTCGACCCGTCGATGAAGGCGACGATGCTGTCGAAGGGTATCTCCGAGGCGATGAACTGCACCGCCTTCGGCCTCTTCACCGGTATCTTGGGCCTGGCTACTTACGCCTGGCTGAACGGTCAGACGCAAGGGGTTCTGGACGGCGTCAACCAGTCGACGGTGGAGACACTGAACCTGGTGGTGGCTGGGCGTGCCGGTGGCGGCCAGGGCGAGCAGTACTAAGAGCTAGCCCATGAGCGTCGCAGTTGAAACCGGTGGAAAATCCGGAAAAAAGTCGGTCAACGCCGAACTGAACCTGGTCCCGTACATTGATCTTCTGACCTGCATGGTCGCCTTCCTGCTGATCACCGCCGTGTGGTCGCAGCTGGCCCGGTTGGAAGCGCATCAAAAGGGACAAGGCCAGGCCGGCGAAGAAACGCCGCCCGAGAAGGTGTTCAAGCTGGTGGTGGTCGTGAACAGCGAAGGATTCAATGTCGTCGCTGATCAGGACCAAACCCCCATCTTGAAGCGCGGGGACATCTACGACTTCGAAAAGCTCGGCGTCGAGCTGAAGAAGATCAAAGACACGCACCCCGACAAGACCGACATCCAGGTCGCGTCGGAGGATGCGATCAAATTCGACACGCTGGTCCGCACCATGGACACGGCGCTCTCTGCTCGCTTCCCGGACATCTCGTTAATTGATGCCGGCGGAGCGGGGATCTGACGAGGGAAGACGATGCCAATCCACGCACCTCACCCGCACCTGTACAAATCGGTCAAGCTGGACGTCGCGAAGGCCAAGCTGGGACACGCCGGCCGCAAAAGCGTGTACCAGGCGCTGAACCTGGTGGCGTACATCGACATGATGACGATGTTGGTCATCTTCCTCCTGATGTCGTTCTCGGCGACGGGTGAGATCCTGTTCGTCCAGAAGAACATCGTGCTGCCCGACGCGCAGAACTGGACCGATCTGGAACGCGCCCCGGTGGTCGGCGTCAGCAAGGACGTCGTCACCCTGGACGGAGTCCAGGTGGCGTCGGCGGACGAGCTGATGAAGGACGCGTCGACGGGCGACTTCAAAATCGCCGAGCTGCATGATCGCCTGGTGACCATGAAGAACAACTACAAGTTGCTTCACACCGGCGAGGAATTCCCCGGCATCGCCATCGTTCAATCGGACAAGAACGTCGAGTTCAAGGCCTTGAAGAAGGTCATGTACTCGATCGCGGTGGCCGGTTACCAGAACGTGAACTTCGCGGTCACGCCGAAGGCCAAGGGCGGCGCCGCGCCATAGTCGGCGCTTGCTCTCCCGGGAGCGAGTCGCGTCTGCCAGCCATCACCCGGGATCGTGCGAAAAGGCCGGCCCTTCGAGGCCGGCCTTTTTTTTCCGACCTGAGGAAGGATCCGTCCATGCGTCGCATCCGAACCCTGGCCCTCGTGGCCTGTCTGACCGTCGCTGCGCTTGTCCCTGCCTGCCAAGGCGATCCCGGGGATCCGATGACCTGGGCCAAGCAGCTCAAAGACCTTCGAGCCCAGAAGGAAGCGCTGGATCACCTGTCCAACATGGACGTGGAGAAAGCGCGCCCGGCTGTGCCGGCGCTGATGGAGCTGTACCTGGACACCAAGCGCCCGGAGCACCTGGAGGCGCTGGCCCGTTACAAGGACGATCGCACCAAGCAGCTTTTCATCGACGCCCTCGACTATTCGGACGACGACTTCGATCGCGCCACCATCGCCGCCGGCGTGCTGGGTGAGATGAAGTCGCCCGACGCCGTCGACCCGCTGATCAAGGCGGCCGAGCGCCCGCTGCCGATCAAGTCGCGCGCCAACAATGCCAAGCTGGCCGCCCTGCGCGCGCTGGTGAAGATCGGCGACAAGCGCGCCGTGCCGACGCTGGACAAGATCCTGACCACGTCCGCCGACGAGCAGGACTTCACCCTGAATCAAAAGGCCGCCCTGGGCCTGGCCGAGCTGCGCGATCCGCAGTCGATCCCGTCGCTACTACAAGGTCTGTTCATGACCGGGCGCGGGGCGAACATCTTTCAAGAGTGCCGCCTGGCCCTGGTGCGCATCGGTCCGCCAGCCGTCGATCCATTGATCACGCTGTTCGAGGAGAAGAACCCCGAGATCCAGGCGATGGCCAAGCGCCTGAAGTTCGAGGAGGTCACGCCCGGCGTGGTGCCGTTCAAGGCGGCGTCGCTGCTGGGCGATCTGCGGGCGAAGAAGGCGGTGCCTGCGTTGGTCGCCGGCCTGCACACCAAGCAACGCGGCGGCGAGCACACGGCGATCGTCATCGCTCTTGGCCAGATCGCTGATCCGGCGGGCGTCGATGCGCTGATTCATCTGCTGAAAGACGCCAAGGCCGAGCCCAGCGTGCGCGTGTCGGCGGCGGACGGTCTTTATCTGTCGGGCGACCGGCGCGCGGTGCCGACGCTGATGGAGATCGCCAAGTCCGGCTACGTGACCGTGCAGGGCCAGAAGGCGTCGGACCTGCGCGCCACGGCGGCCATTGATCTTTCGCGCATCGCCGGCAAGGAGACTTACGACGCGTTCAAGGCGCTGGCCGACAAGGAAACCGAAGCGCAAGGCGTGTTCGGCATGGCCCTGGATCGCATGCAGGTGGCCAAGGACTGCGACACCAAGCTGGCCTGTTACGGCGAGAAGCTGTCCGACCCGTCCTGGCCGCGCGCCGAGAAGGCGGCCTTCGCCATTGGCTTCTCGGGGAACGCGAAAGAAGGCCTGCCGCTGCTGCTGGCGGCGCTGAAGCCGATCGCTTCGATGACCCAGGAAAGGTTCCCGGTTCATCAGGCCATTTTGTATTCGCTGGCGCGCCTGGGCAGCAAGGACTGCAAGGACTGCGTGGACAAGCTGGACAAGCAGATCGAACGCGACGAGAAGGCCATTCGCATCCCCGGCGCCCGCGACTTGCTGGGCGAGACCCGGGTCACTGAGGCGATCATCATGAACAAGAGCGCCGGTGACGTCATCGCCGCCGCCGAAGCCCCGGCCGCCGCCCCCGCGGCCGAGGAGGCGCCGGCCAAGGTCGCCGGCAAGAAAGGCAAGGCGGCCAAGGTCGCCAGGGCCCGCAAGCACGGGCGCAAGAAGAAGTGAGCGGCGCCGTCCTCAGCGCGCCGCCGACCGCAGCGCTATTTCTGGTGTTCGACGACGACGGTGGTGGTGATGCCGCCGCGCACATTGAACACACCTTCGATGCGGGCGCGGCGCGGATGAACCGCCGCCACCAGATCGTCGGCGATGCGGTTCACCACCGCTTCGTGAAAGGCACCCTCGTCGCGGAACGACCACAGGTAAAGCTTCCACGACTTCAATTCGACGCACAGCTCGTCGGGGACGTACTCGACGCGGATGGTGGCAAAGTCCGGCTGCCCGGTCTTGGGGCAAAGACAGGTGAACTCCGGGCAGTCGAAACGGATCACATAATCGCGATCGCGCTTGGGGTTGACGAAGGTTTCCAGTTGTCTTGTGGGGCGCGTGCTCATGCGGGACGGGAAAGGATATACGACCTTTCATGACTCGGCTTGTTGGAATCGAGGGCCTTCCGGGGCGCGGCCTCTCCGTTGACACCGGCGGAAACCGCACGTTACTTTGCGCCGCGCGTCCGATGAAGAACCGCCGGGCTTTGTACGCCGCCTCGCGAAGCGTCCCGGCCGTCGTCCTGGCGGCGACGATTCTTGCCGGCGTCAGTCCAGCGGCCCAGGCCGCCACCGTCAAAGGCGTGGTGCGCCTGCCGGAAGGCGCGCGCAGCACGCGGCTGTTCCAGGGCTACTGGCGCGTCGAGAACGGCAACGTCCCCATTCAATCGGGCGGCGGCGCCAAGGCCGAGACGGCCGTGGTCCTGTTCGGCGTCAACGGCACCCACCCACCCGCCGCCCGCACCGTCACCGTCGAGATCGGCGGCCTGGACGCCCGCCCGCGCCTGGTCGTCGTCGGCCCGGGATCGGTGCTTGAATTGAAGAACACCGGCAAGGTCACGCACGAGTTCTCCACACCCGAACAGCCTTCGGTGATGCCCATCGAACGCCTGTCGCCGGGGGGAATTCGCCGCCAGATCTTCAGCGCCATCGGCGGATACATGGTCCAGTGCGCCGAGTATCCGCACATCACCATCTCCGTGCTGGTGGTGGATTCGCCGTATTTTTCGACGCTGGATGAAAAGGGAAACTTTTCCATCGGCGGCGTCCCCGACGGCAAGGTGACGTTGAAGGTGTGGACCCGCGGCCGCTGGGCGCACGAGCAGGAGATCGAGACCGCCAAGAGCGACGACCTGACCGTCAGGGTCCCCGACCCGAACGAGAAGGAATCGGGGGAGTAAGTCGATGTTCTTGTCGAAGATCTGGTTCATCTTGATCGCCCTTCTGGCCGGCGTGGCGGTGACCATTGCCCTGGTGGCGCCGCGCCCGGTGGTGCAAAAGCTGGCGGCGCTGGAAGGCCAGCGCCTGGATCGCGCGCAGTACGCCGCCGAGCAGATGTTGAAGGTCGACGCCCACAAATGGATCGACCGGGTGTCGAAGATGGGCCGAGACGCCATCATCGCCGAAGCGCTGGACGCCGCCTCGCGCGGGTCGGGCGAGTACATGGTGCTGCACCGGACAGTGTCCGATCGCTTCAAGGCATTGATCCCCGATCCCGTCGGCGGCGGGATCGAGACGCTGGTGGCCGTCGACAACAAGGGCCGTGTGGTGGCCCGTATGGGTGACAAGGACAAAGAGTACGGCGACTACGTCGGCGGCGCCGAGGTGGTGGCGGACGCCTTGCGCGGGTATCTTTCGGACGACGTGTGGGGCGCGGGCGGCAAGCTGCGCCGGGTGGCCGCGGCGCCGGTCCTGTCGAAAAGCCGCGACCGCATCGTCGGCGCGATCTACGTCGGCGCCGAGACCGGCGCGGCCCTGGCCGATCGCTTGAAGAAGAACCTGGACGTCGACGTGGCGCTGCTTCTGCGCGGCAAGGTCATCGCGGCGACAAACTGGGCCAGCGACCTCGGCATGCTGCCCGATCTTGTGGCCGCCCACGCCAAAGAGGTGCACGAGGTCAAGCGCACCCCGGCGCTGCCGCTGACCGTCGGTCAAGACAAAGTGCTGGCGGTGGCCGCGCCTTTCGCTGGGCAAGCAGGACAGCAGCAGGCGTATTACGTGCTGATGGGGAAACAGCCGGCCAACTCGGATCTGGGCGCGCTTTTGTCCAACACCAGCTCGGATGACTTGAAGTGGGGCCAGTTCCCCTGGGTGGCGCTCATCGCCGGGTTGCTGGTGGTGATCGGGGTCGGACTTTTCTTGCAGAGTTACGAAGTGGAAAAGCCGCTGCGCACGTTGCGCCGCGATCTGCAGCAACTGGGACGAGGCGACATCTTCAAGATTCAGGATGGACATTACGGCGGACGCTTTGGCGGTCTGGCCCGTGACATGAATGCGGTGATCGAACGCTTCACGCACGCGCCCGGCCCGCAATCGGAGATCGCCGGCAAGGATCTGAACGCCATCCTGGATTCCGCGCGGCCAAGCCAGGCGTTCGATCTGCCGAGCGCGGGCTCCAGCTTTGGCGGCAGCACGCCGCCACCCGCCTTCGCGCCACCGCCGGCCAGCACGTTTGTCCCGCCCCCGCCGCCGTCGTTCGCGCCGCCTCCGACGCCGTCGTTCGCCCAGCCGACACCGTTCTCGGCCGCGGCGGTGCAAGGCGCCACCGGCGGCCTCGGCCGAAAAAATCCGTTCGGCAGCTCCCCGGGTGGCGGCAGCTACAGCGACGGCGGCCATTACTCACCGGAGCCGATGTCGATGGGCCGCAGCCTGACCGAGGACGACGCCGACGAGACCCGGGTGGTCCCCGGTGACGCGGCCGAGGAAGAAGGCCACTTCCGCATGGTCTACGAAGACTTCCTGACCGCCAAGCGACAGTGCGGCGAATCGCTGGCCGGCCTCACCGTCGACAAGTTCATGGTCAAGCTGCGCGAGAACAAGGCCACCCTGATGTCCAAGCACCAGTGCCGCACGGTGCGCTTTTCGGTCTACGTCAAGGACGGCAAGGCAGCGCTGAAGGCCACGCCGGTTCGCGACTGAGGGATGCCGTCAGCGGGCGAGCAGCCCGCTGCAGAAGGCGACACCGGCGGCCAGCACGGCACATAAGACGAAGTACCCGAAAGCCACCTGCCTCCGCGCCGAGACCGGCACTTCGTCGACCTCGACCGGTGTACGGTTCCAGGCGTGCGTCAACGCCATCAGGCCGATGATCAAAAGCTGCGGTGCTTTGGTGAAGGCGAACAGCCCCGCGAAGATCACCAAACCGATTATCCAGGCTCGCCGCGCGAACACCCGGGTGATGCGCCCTCCGTCGAGAAACCCGAGCGGCGTCAGGTTGAACAGATTCAAAAAGAACCCGGCGTAGGCGATCGACAGGAACAAGCGCTGGTGGGTCATCAGGTATACCGCCGCCGCTCCCACCGACGCCGCCCCACCCCACAGCGGCCCGGCGATGGCGATGCGCGCCTCGACCAACGGCGAGCGCGGCTGCCCGCGCATCGCGATCAGCGCGCCAAAAAACGGAATGAACACCGGGTAGCCCGATGACAGACCCGCGCGTTTGATCTCCACCCCGTGGCCGATCTCGTGGATGAGGATCAGCACCACGAAGCCCACGGCAAAACGCCAACCGCCGCGCCGGGCTTCGAAGGCGATCATCACCGCCATCGATCCCATGGTCAGCAAGAGCTTGCCGAACTTCAGCGCCTGAAGCCCAACCAGCAGCAGCTTGGCCTTGGCCAGGATCGCCAGCAGCGCGCCGCCGACGGCCACGCCCGCGCTGCGCCGTTGCTTGGGCGGCGGCGCTGAAGGCGGCGGTTCAGGCGGCCGGTCGGACACTTCCGACGACAGCGACGAAAAAGACGATGCGCTCACGATCCCTCAAAGGTAGCACGCGCCGCGACCGGAGGACCCGGTGGCGCCCAAACGACCGGTCGCGGTCGTCGCTGGTGACTATTGATCCAGCAGCAGCTTGTCGGCGCTGGTCTCGGCGCCGGCGACGGCGGCTTGTTCGGTCGGCGCGCTGTTCAGCAGGAACACCTCGTCCAAGGTGTTGGTCTCTTGCCCGGGCGCGGGCAGAAGGCCGGACGCCTTGTCGATGCGCTGGATGACCACGCCGGGGGGCTGGGCAAAGTCGCGCGTCGGGCGGCCGACCAGCGCCTTCGTCATGAAGTCCAGCCAGATCGGCAGCGCGCTGCGGGCGCCGGCCTCACCGCGGCCCAGGCTCTGTCCGTCGTCGAAGCCCACCCACACCGCGGCCAGCAGATCGGGCGTGAAGCCGACGAACCAGGCGTCGCGCTGGCCGTTCGACGTGCCGGTCTTGCCGGCAGCCGGGCGGCGCAGCTTGCCAGCGGCGGCGCGCGCGGTGCCCTCGTCGATCACGCTGCGCAACAGCGACACCATGATGTACGCGACCTCCGGCTTGATGGCCGGCTGCGCCGGCGTCACCCCGATCGCCTGCCCAGCCACGGTGCGTACCAGCGAGGTGTCGCCGCGCTGACCGCCGCTGGGAAACGTCGCGTACGCGTTGGCCAGCTCCAGCGGCGTCACCGTCATCGCGCCCAGCGCCATCGCCAGCCCCAGATCCTCCGGCATCGGCGAGGTGATGCCGGCGGCCGCGGCCAGCGTGCGCACGCTGGGGATCCCCACCTCGGACAGCACTTTGATCGCCACCGTGTTGATGGACTGGGCCAGCGCCGTGCGCACGCGAATCGGGCCGCGGAATTCTTCCTTCTCGTAATTCTGCGGCTTCCACAGGTCATAGACCTCGGGCGAATCGTTGACCAGCGTGGCCGCGGTGACCTTGCCTTGATCGATGGCGCTGGCGTACACGAACGGCTTGAAGGCCGACCCGGGTTGCCGGTGCGCCGCCTGCGAGCGATCAAAGCCGCCCGGGTGATAGTCGTATCCACCCACCAGGGCCAGGATCTGCCGCGTCTGCGGATCCAGCACCACCATCGCCGCCTGCGGTCCCAGCTCCAGCGCCAGCGCTTGCGGCGCGCCCTCGGCGTGCGGGCGTTCGTCGGCAGCGCGCACGCGCACGACGTCGCCGGCGACGAACCGGTCAGCAAGCGGCTTCGGCCCCTTGCTGTAGCGGGGCTCCAGCGACAGATCGACCACCCCCTCGGCGGCGCCCACCTGCAAGAACAGCTTGCCCGATTTTCCCGCCGCGGCGGCCCTCTCGACACGGGTGACGACACCTTCGACGATGGTGCCGTCCTTCAGCGCGCCGGGGTGCGCCTTGGTCAACTCGGCCAGATGTTTTTCCAGGGCCTTGCCGGCCAGATGCGCTGAACGCCCGCGATAGCCTTGGCGCGCGTCGAGATCTTCCAGGCCGCGCTCCAACGACTGGCGGGCGATCTCTTGCAGATGCGCGTCCAGCGTGGTCTCGATGGTGGCGCCGGCCTCACCGGTGCCGCCGCGGTCAGAGAGGAAACGCGCGACGGTGTCGACGGCTTCGCTGGCCAGGCCGCGCGCGGCGGATGGCTCCCGCGCCAGACGGATCGGCTCCGCCGCCAGCTTCTCGCCGGTGGCGCGATCGAGGAAACCGTTCTCCACCATCCGCCCGAGCACGTAACGCTGGCGCGTCTTCGCCGCCTCCGGGTGCTTGCGCGGCGACAGACGTTCGGGGCTTTGCGGCAAGCCGGCCAGCAGCGCGGCCTCGGCGGTGTCGATGTCGCGCACCGACTTGCCGAAGAAATATCGCGCCGCCTCTTCGCAGCCGTAACGGCCGTGGCCGTAATAGATCTGGTTCAAGTACAGCGTCAGCACCTCTTCCTTCGACAGCTTCTGCGACAGCTGGCGGGCCAGGATGATCTCCTGCACCTTGCGCCGCATGGTTCGCTCCGGCGACAACAGGAAGGTCTTGACCACCTGCTGGGTGATGGTCGATCCGCCCTGGGCGGTGCGGCCGCGCAGGACATTCTCGATGAACGCGCGCAGCATGCCGCGATAGTTGAGGCCGGCGTGCTGGAAAAATTCGGCGTCTTCCGCCGACACCACGGCGTTGATCAACACCTTGGGGATCGCCGAAAACGGGACCAGCGTGCGCTTCTCCGCGCCCAGCTCACCGACGGGGACGCCGTCGCGATCGACGATGCGCGTGACCTGCTTGGGGTGATAATCGGACAGCGCCTTCAGGGTGGGCAACCGCGGATCGCTGCCATAATAAGAGAACATCCCCACCAGCGCGGCGGCGCCGACAAAGCCGGCGGCCAAGGCGATCATCAGGAGGTAGCGCGCGATGGTCTTTACCCCACCGCCCCGCCCACCGCGCCCGGCGCGGGCTTTTTTTCCGGTCGCCGCCCGCTGGCGGCCGCCGGCGGCGCGACGCGGGTCGCGGTCTTGCAAAGAGGGACCCGCGCTCATTGTCGAATCAGTCTATCCCGAGCGGCGTCTCATTCAAGAAAGCGCCGACGGCCCCGTCTTTGTGAGGCGCGGCGCGCGATGCTATGGTTTTGCGGTTGCCAAGGCGAATGAACATGGTCGGTGTGCTGACCACCGCAGTCCTGCTGGCCGGTCAGCTCTCGACGCTGCTGCACGTCCTGGTGGTCGAACACCAGCGCTGCCCCGAACACGGCGAGCTGGTGCATGCGCCGGTCCGTCGCTCGCCGCCGCACCCGTGGGCGGCGCTGGCCCTGGCGGGCGGCGGGGATCGTCCGACGGTGGTCGCGCCCGCAGACGCCGCCGTGGAAGATTCCACCGACGATCACTGTCTATCACTGGCCCATCGGCGCGACGCGCTGGTGCTCGGAGGCGCCGCCCAGACGCCGGTCATTCTGCAAAACACCGCCCGGGCGACGATCGTGCTGCCGGCGATGGCGCCCCTTTGCCGGCTGTGGATGCTGGCCCCGAAGACCTCGCCGCCTATCGCGGGATAAGTCGGCAGAGCGTTTTTCGGTTGGTCTTTCGTTCACGTCTGCTTTTGGCGGAGGTCGCACCCATGCGCCGACGACGATTCTCGACAGTCTTGTTCGCTTCGATTCTTGGATGGGCGGCGCTCGGTGCGCGCCCGCGTGACGCCGCCGCCGGCAAGCTGCGCGTGGTGGCCACCGTCGGCGATCTGGGCGCCCTCGCCCGCGAGGTGCTGGGCGATGCCGGCGACGTGGTGGTGCTGGCGAAGCCCACGCAGGATCCCCACTTCGTCGACGCGCGGCCCAATCTGGTGCTCGAGCTTAACCGCGCCGACGCCCTGGTGTCGATGGGACTCGACTATGAAGTGGGCTGGTTGCCGGTGCTGGTCAGGGGTTCGCGCAACGCTCGCATCCAGGTGGGCGGCCCCGGCAGCATCGTGGCGTCGACGATGGTGCCGGTGCTGGAGGTGCCGCGCGAAAGGATCGACCGATCGATGGGCGACATCCACCCCGGCGGCAACCCGCACTTCACGATGGATCCGCGCAACGGGGCACGCGTGGCGCAAGGGCTGGCGGCGCGCTTCGCCGCGCTGGCCCCCGACGCCACCGCCAAGTTTCAACAGAACGCCGCCGCGTTCGTGCAGGCGCTGGGCGCGCGCGAGAAACAGTGGGAAGCTCTGCTCGGCGGCGCGCGCGGCACACCGGTGGTCACCTACCACAAAAGCTTCATCTACCTGACGTCGTGGCTGGGGCTGACCGAAGTCGGCTCCATCGAGCCCAAGCCCGGCATCCCGCCCAACGCCGCCCACGTCGCCGAACTGATCGGCGAGATGCGTGCCCGGGGCGTCAAGGTCATCTTGCAAGAACGCTGGTATCCGTCGTCCGTCGCCGAGAGCATCGCCAGCCAGACCGGCGCCAAGCTGGTGCTGATCGCCGGCATGACCGCCGACAACGGCCGCTACGCCGACCACATCGACGAGGTGGTGCGGGCCATCGCCGCCGTATTGCCGGCCAAGGCTGGCGCCACTGCGTCGGGGAACGCCCGATGAGCGCCCCTGCCTCTGCGCCCGCGCCGGTGGCCGGTGCCCCAACCGCCGTTGCCCGCGCGCCCGGCAGTGCGCTTTTGACGGTGAAGGAACTCTCCGTCGGCTACGACGGCCAGGCCATTCTGCCGCCGATCAACGTCACCCTGCGCGCCGGCGAGCTGTGGGCGGTGATCGGTCCCAACGGCGCCGGCAAGTCGACGTTCCTGCGCACGGTGCTGGGATTGGAGACGCCGGTGGGCGGCGCGCTCGAACACGCCCCGTCGCTGCGGATGAGCTATGTCCCGCAACACGGCGATCTGGATCCGATCTTCCCCATCTCGGTGCTGGACTTCGTTCTGATGGGCCGCCAGCGCTCTGGCAACGTCATCGGCCACTGGCGCAAGGCCGACCGCCACGCCGCCGCCGCCGCGCTGGCGGCCACCGACGCCGGCCCGCTGTCGCGGCAATACCTGCGCGATCTGTCGGGCGGCCAGCGCCAGCGCGTTCTCATCGCCCGGGCCATCGCCAGCGAAGCGGATCTGTTTTTTCTCGACGAGCCGACGGCGGCGCTGGACATCCGGTCAGAGCAGCAGGTGCTTGAACTGATCACCCTTTTGCGCCGGCCGCGCAACGCCGCGGTGGTGATGGTGACCCACCTGGTGGAAGACGGCCTCGAACGCGCTGACCGCGCGCTGCTCTTGGATCGCGACCACGCCGTGGCGCTGGCGGCCGAGCCAGAAACGCTGCGCGCGGCGCCCGCCTTTCAACATATCTACGGCCACGCCCGTTCGCGCGCCGAGATTGGAGCCGACGCGCCATGAACGATTCGATCAACAGCTGGCAGGCGCTTTGGGCGAACCTGCCGATCTTTCAGGATGCCATCATCACCGGCGGCCTGGCCGGCGCGTTGCTGGGTTTCATCGGCGTGCACGTCGTGCTGCGCCGGATGGTCTTCGCGTCGTCGGCCATCGCGCAGGCGGCGGCGCTGGGCGTGGCGCTGTCGTTCTGGGTGCCGGCGGTGGTGGATCCGGTGCGCCACGCGGCCGTGCACCAGGCGGGGCCGGACGCGCACCTCATCTCGTCGCTGCTGTTCGAGCCGGTGGTGTGGGCCATCGGCGCGTCGCTGCTGGCCACGCTGGTGTTCGTGGCCAACCCGGTGCGCCTGCACCTGACCCGCGAAAGCGTGCTGGGGTTCGTGTTTCTGGCCAGCGGCGCCGGCGCGGTGATCATCGGCGATCGCATCACGCAGGAAGCGCACGATCTGTCGGCCATCCTGTTCGGCAGCGCGGTGATGGTGCAGCCGGTCGACGTGGTGCTGGTGGGCGGCGCCGCCTTTTTTCTGCTGGGCGGGCATCTACTTCTTTTCCGCGCGCTGATCTTCGCCGGCTTTGATCCCAAGGGGGCGCGCGTGCAGGGCATGCCGGTGCGCGGATTGAACGGCTTTCTTTTTCTGTCGGTGGGTCTGGCGGTGGCGCTGTGCACCCGGGCGCTGGGCGCGCTGCCGGTGTTCGCCTTCAGCGTGTTGCCGGCGATGACCGCGCTGGTGCTGACGTCGCGCCTCGGTGCGGTGTTTGCCGTCGCCACGGCGGTGGGTGCGCTGTCGGGCGTGGCCGGGTACGGGATCTCCTTTCGCGCCGAGATGCCGGTGGGGGCCACGCAAAGCGCGCTGGCGGCGGCGCTGTTCGCCGCGGCGCTGGTCTATCGTCTGGTCGTGCGGCGGGTGACGGCCGCTCAGCGGCGCGCGCCGGCGGCGTGACGAGCCAGCACCGCGTCGGCCCCGCGCACCGAGGCGGCATAAAAACGCGCCCGCAGCAAAAGCTGCGTCGCCTCGTCGAGATCGCCGCCGCCCGCGCCCGCGTCGCTTTTGCGAAGGGCCGCCCGCCTTAGCGCGGCCGCCCGTTCGGTGACCAGCGCGGCGGCGACGGACAGGTTCAAGCTGCGGGTCATGCCCGGCATGGGAATGGCGAAGCGCACGTCGGCGTCGTCGATGGCGGACTGGCTGAGGCCGTCGTGCTCGTTGCCGACCAGGATGGCCGCCCGGCGGGTGAAATCGAGATCCTCGACTGTGACGGGCGCGCCTGGCACCGCCGCGTAGATCACGAAGCCGTCCGCGCGCAGCGCCGCCACCGCCGCCGCGTGGGTCTTGTGGCGCACGATATCCAGCCATTTTTCGCAGCCCTGGGACACCGTGGGCGAAAAACGAAACGGCTCGACGGTTTCGATGACGTCCACGCGCTGGACGCCGAAGGCCTCCGCGCTGCGCAGCACCGCCGCGCCGTTGTGCGGATCGTGCAGATTCTCGATGGCCACCCGCAGGCCGCCCAGGCGCTGGGCGATGGCCTCGTCGATACGCGCGCGGCGTTCGGGCAGCAGCAACGGCGCCAGCGCCGCGCAGGCCGCCGCCGGATCGCGGGCAATGAGATCGTGGGCGGCGCTCACGGTCGTCGCCGCACCGGGAGGATCAGCGCGCGCGCGCGTCGCGCTTGGCGGAGCGTGCGATCTGATTGGCGGTGGTCCGGCGCTGGCCGGCGTGCTTGCCGCGTTTGCCGCCCGCCCCGCGCAGATCCACCGTCTCCCCGGGGCTGTCGTTGTCGGCGTCGAGATCCGGCGGCGGCTCCGGCTCCGGGCGCGCGGTCATCTTCTTCACCCATTCCAGGCACTGTTTCTCCGTGAACGTTGCTTCGCTGCGATCGAAGACCAAAGGTGGCTGCGACATGACGTCGGCGAACTCGGCGTCGTCCAGTCGTCCGCGTTCGTGCACCTTGGCCACGATTCGCCGCAGATATTTGTCCCACGGCGGATACACCGTGCCGTGGCAAAACTGGATGTACCGCCGCTTGGGGCTGGGCAAGATCGATGAGAAGAACGCCGCCTCCATCGGTGTCAGGTCAGAGGCCTTCTTTCCGAAATAATGGCGCGCCGCCGGACCGATGCCATAGATGCGCGGCCCGAACTCGATGGCGTTGAAGTACAGCTCAAGGATGCGCTCTTTGGATAGCTGCTGTTCGATGTACCAGACCAAGAACAGCTCCTGCATCTTGCGCGACAGGGTCTTTTCCTGGCTGAGCAAAACATTTTTCACCATCTGCATGGTGATCGACGAGGCGCCCATGCGGAACCCGCCGCGCGCCAGGTTGCGCTTGAGCGCGCTCTTGAACTCTGACGACACCCAACCGCGGTGGCGGAAGAACCCGTTGTCTTCGGTGGTCATGATCGAATTGATCAGGTGCCGTGAGATCTGCGCGTAGGGCACGAAGTCCGGGTTCTCCGGGCCGATCAGGAACTGCATGATCTCGGTCTCGCCGGCCTCCGCGCCCAAGGGCTTGGGCACCTCGACGTTCTGAATGATCGGGCGCGGCTCGGACAGCTTGGCCACCGCGTCGGGCGCGGCCAGCACCTCACAGCCGTCGATGTCCACCTTGCCGGTCAGCGCGGTGGCCTCCAGATCGGCGAAGTCGACGTGCGCCCCGACCTTGGCCTCGAACATTCCCTTGAGGTCAAAGCCCTGCAAGTGCGGCGTCAGCGCCTCGGGAATGCTGGACAGCAGCTTGGCGCACTTCAGGCGCGGCACTTCAAATAACAGATCTATCTTGGGCACGAACGGCCAGTGGTTGCCATCGGCGAACTTCACCGTGCCCGTCGGCAACGACACCGAACCGCTGACCTTGCCGATCAGATCGCGCACCCGTCCCTGCAACTGCTGAATGTCCAGCCGGCGCAGGGCTGGATACGCGGTCGCGCGCAGGACCACGCTGACCGACACGTTCTCGATGGGCGCGCTGGCCAGCGCGTCGTTCTGCAGGCTGAGGCCGACCACCGCCATCTCGCCGCCGAAGCCGATGGCGTCGCCGGCCCAGGTGAGATCGAAGCCAGCGTCGAGGTTGGTGTCCGCCGGACGCAGCACCGACCGCGGCAGGATGTCCGCCACCCGGTCCAGCGAGAACTGTTCGGCCCGCAGTACCAGTCGGCCCTGGCGCGCCACCGGATCGGCGCCGCCGCGCGCGGTCCACAGCGTCTCTTTCGCCCCGCCGTAACTTCCGTGTAAATCGATGATCAGCTTTTCGCCCGGTTTGCCCCCGGTGACCCCGGCTGGCGGCGGCCCCACCCGCCCGCTGATTCCGGTCAAGGACAGCGCCGATAGCGCCGTCAGCGAACCGTCCTGCAAAAGCAGGCTGGGATAGCCGTCCGGGCGCAGGCCGCGCAGGCCCGCCTGCACCTGCACCTCGCGCGCACCGAACTGCGGACCGTGGTCGGATCCGCCGACCGCCAGTCGGCCGGTCACGCCCTTCAAGCGAAACATCAGGTGATCGGAGGGCAGCATCACGCCGCTGATGTCTTGAATCTCCACCGCTAGACCGCTGCCGCCGTCGCGCACCGAGAGGCTGCCGCTCTCCAGCGCCACCCCCGGCAGCAGGGCGGGCTTGCCACCACCATCGTCGGCCCCGACGGGCTTGACGTCGCCGTTGGCGACCGGCTTGGCGTCGTCGTCGGTCTTGGCGGCGGCTCGGTGAGCGGACAGTCGCTCCAGAATGTCGCTAACATTATCGTAGTCACCGCCGCGGATGGCCCGCACGGCCAGGCCCGTTACCGTCACTGGACTGGCCGAATGCCAGCCGAGCGCCGCGCCGAAGGGCACCTTCACCTCGCGAACCGAGATCAGCGGCAGACCGTCGCCGCGACCGGCCACCTGCACACCGCGCAAGGTGATGCGCCCAAAGCCGGCGATCCCCGAGCCCACCGTCACAGTTCGACCGAGACGCGCCGTGGCCTTCGCAGCAACCACCCGCGCCGCCACCTGGCCCACCACGAATGGGTACGCCACGCACGCCACCGCCACGCCGCCCGCCACGAACCAGCGCGCGCGGCGCCGACGGGCGACAGCCGGAGGTGGCACCGGAAAAGGGGGGCGACCGTACTGCGGAGGCGACGCCAACCTGGAAATATTAACAGCGCGGGCGGCGATCCGCCGGGTTATTCGAACCGTCGCCGCCAGCGAAAAGGGGCCGGTTATGGCCATTGAATGGGACCTTTCGGTTGACCGCAAAGTGGCGGTTTGTGTTAATTGGCCGACAATTGCCCGGTGGTGAATCTGGACCGGGCGGCGAACCCCACCGCGCACGGAATGACATGACCGACGCCCAGCGTGCGCAGCTGGAAACCGCCCTGGCGCAGTTTCGCGCCCAGCGCTTCGCCGAGGCCGAAGCCACCTGTCGGGCTTTGCTGGCCGAGGATCGCGACTGCGGGCCGGCGTGGCAGCGACTGGCCCTGACCTGCGATCGCCTGGGCCGCGTCGCCGACGCCATCGCCGCTTTCGAAGCGGCCATCCGCTTGCTTGATGATCCCGGGCAAGCGCACCACAACCTGGCGGTGCTGCTCCACCAGCAAGGCGACGGCGCGGGGGCGTTGATTCATTACCGACGGGCGATCGCCGCCGGCTGCGCCGATCCGCTGCTGGACAGCAACCTCGGCTGTCTCTTGCGCGATGAAGGGCAGATGCAGGCCGGCGCCGATCAGCTGCGGCGAGCGGTGGCGGCCAATCCGGATTTGGCCCACCCCCAAAGTAATTTGGGTGTCACGTTGTGCTTGCAGGGACGGGTCGCCGAGGGCCTGGTGCATCTGCGCCTGGCCACGGTGCTGGCGCCCGACTGGCCGGTGGCCTTCAGCAATATGCTGTTCTGCCTGAACTATGCCGACGACCTGCCGCCGGCGGGGGTTGCTTCGGCGCATCGGCTTTTCGGGCGGCGCTTCGCCCTGGCGGCGACCGGTGCGGTGGCGCCGATCGTCGACGTCAATCCCGATCGTCCGTTGCGCATCGGTCTGCTGTCGCCGGATTTTCGCCAGCACTCGGTGGCGTATTTTTTGGAGCCGCTGCTGGCGGCGCGCGATCCGGCGCGGGTGGCCTACTTCGCCTACGCCAGCTGGTCGCACGCCGACGCCGTGACCTCCCGGCTGCGCCGTCTCTGCGACGGCTGGCGTGCCGTCGATCGTTTGTCGGATGCCGAAGCCGCCGCGGCCATGCGCGCCGACCGGCTGGACGTGCTGATCGATCTGGCGGGACACACCGCGCACAATCGCCTGGGCGTGCTGGCGCTGCGCCCGGCGCCGGTGCAGATGACTTACCTTGGTTATCCCAACACCACCGGGCTCGACGCTGTCGACTGGCGCATCACCGACCGGTGGGCCGACCCGCCCGGTCTGACCGAAGCGCTGCACAGCGAACGGCTGCTGCGCCTGACCGACGGTTTCCTCTGCTATCGCCCGCCCACCGATGGTCCGCCGGTCAGCGCGTCCCCGGCTGATGCCAGCGGAAAGATCACCTTCGCCACGTTCAACCAGCTGGCGAAGCTCTCGCCGACCACGATTGCGCTCTGGGGCCGGGTGCTGGCGGCGGTGCCGGGGGCGCGGCTTTTGATCAAAGGTCCAGCGTTCGCCGACGCCGCGACGCGCGCGGCTTTCGCTGAACAGCTGGGCTCTTCTGCGCTGGGCGGCCATGACGTCCAGCTGTTGCCACCCGTCAGCGACGAGCGCCACCATCTGGCGGCGTACGACCAGGTGGACATCGCGCTGGACCCCACCCCGTACGGCGGCACCACCACCACCTGCGAAGCGCTGTGGATGGGGGTCCCGGTGATCACGCTGGCCGGCGCCACCCACGCCGCGCGGGTCGGCGCCAGCCTGCTTTCGCGCCTGGGACTGCCGGACCTGGTGGCGGCGACCGCTGACGAATACGTGCGCATCGCCGCCACGCTGGCCGCCGACAGCGATCGGCGGCGCACGCTGCGCGCCGGACTGCGCGCCTTGACGACGACGGCCCTCACCGACGGGCCGCGCTTCGCGCGCGGATTTGAATCGGCGTTGCGGACGGCGTGGGAGGACGGCGTTCAACGGCAAGCTGCGGCGGCGCCAGCCTTGCCGCCGGAGACCACGCTATTGTCGATGGCTGGCGACGTGCGCATCGCTGTCAGTACCCGCGCCGATCAGATCACCGCCTACGTGGTGCGCGAGCAGCACGATTGGTTCGAAGAGGAGATCGCGTTCGTGCGCGCCGCTGTCAATCGCGCCGAGCGCGCCATCGACGTCGGCGCCAACCACGGTGTGTACGCGCTGGCGCTGGCCCGGGCGGTGGGGGCCGACGGAAAAGTCTGGGCGTTCGAACCGCACCCGACGGCCGCCGCTCGCCTGCGCGCCAGCATCGCCGCCAATCATTTTGACCAGCTTCAGTTGATCGAAGCCGCCCTTTCCGATCACGTCGGCCAGGGTCGGCTGTCGTCGGGGCCGAACAGCGAGCTGGCAGCGCTGGGCGGCGGCAACGACGACGGCGATTTCACCGTTCCGCTGACCACGCTGGATCAAGCGGCGCACGATCAAGACCTGCGCGACGTGGCCTTCATGAAGATCGACGCCGAAGGGGCCGAGCCGGCGATCATCGATGGCGGGCGAGACTTCCTGCAGCGGGAGTCGCCGCTGCTGATGTTCGAAGTGCGCCACGGCGCCGGCCTGCACCGGCCCACCATCGATGCTGTCGCCAGGCTGAACTACGATCGCTTTCGCCTGGTCCCGGGGCTATTGCTGCTGGCGCCGGCGCCTGATCTGGAGCTGCTGGATCCGTTCACCCTGAACTTGTTCGCCTGCCGCCCTGATCGCGCGCAGGCGCTGGCAGCCGCCGGCTGGCTGGTGACGCGCGTGCAAGCGGTGACGCCGGCGCCCGGTGGAAGCTGGCTTGGCCATCTGCGCCCGCTGGCCATCGCGCGTTCCATCGGCATCGGCTGGCGCGGCCGGCAGCACGACGACGAGGCGGCGCACTTCGCCGCCCTGGACCACTATGCGCTGGCGCAGCGACCGCTGGATCCTCCGGGCGCGCGGCTGGCGCATCTGATGAAGGCCATCGAACACGAGAGCGAAGCCGTGACGGCGCGCCCGTCGCTGCCCGTGCTGCAGACGCTGGCCCGGCTGGCGTGGGAAGCCGGGTTTCGCGCGGTGGCCGTGCAGACGCTGAACACGCTCATCTCGCGCTGCCTGGAAGGGGACAGCGTCGAAGCGGCGATTCCGTTCCTGCCGGCGTGCCCGCGCTTCGATCAGGTGGCGCTGGCCGGCGACGACTTGCGAAGCTGGATCCTGGCCGCGGCTCTCGAACAGCGCGAGCGGCTGCGCGCCTTCTCGTCTTTCTACACCGCGCGCGACCCGGCCACGTTGCAAACCCTGGAGACCATCGCTCACCTTGGCTATCAAAGCCCGGAGATGGCCCGCCGGCTGGCGCTGGTGCGGCAACGCGTCGGCTGAGCGATACAAAAATGTAAGAAACCACAAACAGCTTTTGCCGTTTTGCCGGGCTTTTTTGTACGTTCCGCCGCCCGAACGCCCGATGAAAACAAATCGCTTGGCAATTCTCGCTTCCGCGGTGGCGATCGGACAGTGGTTTGTGGCGACGGCCCACGCCCACGCGCAGGTCGCGGACGATTGCGCTTCGCCCCGGCTGACATATGTTTGCCGCTGCCATGCAGTGGGAAGGCGAACGCCGAAGCGACAACGTTGAAGACCGGCGCGGTATCTCCCTGCGCGGCGGCGCCATCGGCGGCGGCGCGGTGGTGCTGGCGTTGGTGGCGGCGCTGCTGGGCGCGCCAGAGGATTTGATCCGCACGTTGCTGGGCGGTGGTGGCGTCAGCGAGGTCAGCGATCCACGGCCGCGCAGCCCGCGGGAAGAAAAGCGCGCCGATTTCGTCCGCGTCATCCTCGCCAGCACCGAAGACGTGTGGTCGGCCGTGCTGCCCGCCAGCGGCCCGCGCTATGTGCCGCCCAAGCTGGTGCTGTTCTCCGACGAGGTTCAATCCGCCTGCGGGATGAACAGCGCCGCAGTGGGACCGTTCTATTGCCCGCCCGATCGCAAGGTGTATCTGGATCTCAGCTTCTTCGAAGAGCTGGCCCGACGTTTCGGCGCGCCCGGCGATTTTGCGCAGGCGTACGTGGTCGCACACGAGGTCGGCCACCACGTGCAAAATCTGCTGGGGATCTCCGAGCGCACCCAGGCCGAGCGATCGCGCCTGTCGCAAGCCGCCGGCAACCACATCTCCGTCGAGACCGAGCTGCAGGCCGATTGCCTGGCCGGCGTCTGGGCCTTTCACGCCAACCAGACCCGCCACCTGCTGGAGCCGGGCGACGTCGAAGGCGGACTGCGCGCGGCAGCGGCCATCGGCGACGACACCCTTCAGAAGGCGGCGCGCGGCCAGGTGGTCCCCGAGACCTTCACCCACGGCACCTCGGCGCAACGAACGCACTGGCTGCAGCGCGGCCTCAAGAACGGACGCGTCGCCGACTGCGACACGTTCGCCGCCCGCGCTCTTTAGTCAGGCGCCGCCCGCCAGCTCCTCCGCCAGCCGCCGACGGGCGTGAAACAGCCGCGACATGATCGTGCCCACCGGGCACGCCACGAACTCGGCGATCGATTGATACGATTCGCCGTCGAGCTCCCGGAGCGCCAGCGCCTGCCGGTGCGTCGGCGACAGACGCGCCAACGCGCAGTGAACGATGGCCGCCGCCTCGGCGCGCAGATACTGCCGCTCGGGCGTGTCGTTGTCGTCGGCGTCGCTGGCGTCGATGGCAGAGGCGGTCCCTTCGTCGGCGGGGTCGTCGCGATCGGCCAGGCGGTCGCGGCGGCCGGGCGCGCGGCGCAGGCGATCAAGCGCCGTGTTGACCACGATGCGATGAAGCCAGGTGGAAAACGACGACCGCCCTTCGAACCGCGTGACGTGGCGGCACACCTTGATCAGTGACTCCTGCACCACATCTTCGGCCTCGTCGCGATCGCGCACCATGCGCAAGGCAACCGCCAGCAAGCGGGGACGGGCGTGAGTCATCAGGCGTTCCAAGGCGTGACGATCACCGCGCTTTGCGGAGCCAATCAGTTCATCGAGATCCCGCAGCGAATTCGCCTCGCGGGCGTGGGGCGTTCTGGTCAGTGTTTCGGGCTCGATTTCGATTTCGTTTAGGTTTTCCATGGCGATCGGGGATCAGTGCAAAGGCGAGACCTAACCTTTGTGGAGGCAATCACCCACACCCGCACCTGCTACTATTCGGCAAGCGCGACATGAGCGAGACCGACCGGATCAAGACCTTCCTTGGCGCTGTGCGACGACGCCTTTTGTGGCGCGCGTCGCTGCAGGCGGTCGGTCTGGCGGGCGGCGCGATGGTGCTGGCGTTGCTGGCGCTGGGCGCGCTGGCGGCGGCGCTGGGCCCGGCGGGGTTCTGGCCAACGTTGACCGGCGTGGTGCTGGCGGCGCTGGCCTTGGCGGCCCTGGCGATGGGGATCGTTCGCGGCGTCGTCGCGGTACGCAGCGATCGCGCGGCGGCGATGCTGGTGGCGCGCCTGCACCCGCCGGTGGCCAGCGATCTGGTGTCGGCGATCGAGCTCGGCATGCCGTCGCCGTCGGCACCGGTGGTGTCGCCGTCGCTGGTGCGGGCCCTGGGCGGCGACGTGGCGCAGGCGCTGGACCCGCTGGATCCGCGCGCGTTGCTACCGATGCGCCCGGCCGCACTGGCCCTGGCCGGTCTGGTCGGCGCCAGCGCGTTGGCCGTCGGCGCCACCCGGTTGTGGCCGGCGCTGGAACAAGGGCTGCGGACGCTGGTTCACCGCCCGACACTGTTCGAGGGTGCGGTGGTCTCGGTGACGCCGCTGGTGGGCGACGTGCGCATCACGTACACGTTCCCGGCGTACACCGGCCTTTCGCCGCGCACCGTGGAGGGATCGACCGGCGACGTGGTGGCGGTGAAGGGCACCCACGTGAAGCTGGAGACACGGCCGCTGCGCTCGGCGCAGAAGGCGTTGTTGCTGCTCGGCGAAGAAGGCGAAGCCGGTCAGGTGGCGGCCACGCTGGTCAACGGCCAGCTGGCGGCTGAACTGAACCTGATCGAAAACGGCAGCTATCGGTTCTGGCTGTCGCCGCTGCTGGGACGACCGGTGCGCGAGCAGCGCAGCCACCGGCTGCAGGCCATGCCGGATGCGGCGCCGCTGGTGGAGATCTACGGCCCCGCCGATCGCCTGGATCTTCCCAGCCCACGGCCGGTCGAGATCGGTTACACCGCCGACGACGACTTTGGACTGGGCGTGGTCGAGCTGGTCTATCGCATCGGCGACGGTCCGGAACAGCGCCAGTTGTTGCGCGACGCGCACGGCGTGCACAGCGCGCGCGGGCGAACCATCTGGGACCCCGGTCAAGCCGGCCTGGTCGCCGGCCAACGCATCGCCTATCACATCGAGGCCAAGGATCTGGACGAGGTGTCGGGCGCGAAGAGCGGCTCGTCGCGCACGCTTTACATCTTGATCCAGAACCCGCGCGAGAGCCTCGAAGAGCGGCTCGATCGCCAGCGCGAGGTTCTTGATCGGCTGACCGAGGATCTGGCCCTGCGCCTGGAACGCGGGCCGGGCGTGCGCGCCGGTGGCACGCCGCCCCCCGCCGACGCCAGCGCGCGCGTGGAAGCGGTGCGCAGCATGCACGACACCGAGGAATCGCACCTGGCCTTGATGGGCCGGCTGCTGGACGACGACCGGCGCGATTCGAATCTGAGCAAGCCGCTGCGCGCGGCGCTGTCCGGGGTCGCCGATCGGCTGGGGCGCATGCTGCGCGACGAGGCCGCGCTGCTGTCAGCGCAACGCCCGGGGCCGACCGCATCGACCAGCAAGCTGGAAGGCCAGGCCGACAAACAGGTGTCCGAGCTGGAGAAGGACGTGTTGCTGCTGGACGACCTGATCGGCCGCCAGCGGCTGGAGGATCTGGCCAGCCTGGGCAAAGACCTGACCGACGCCCACCAGCGCTTGCAGGATCTGTTGAACCGGTACAAGGCCACCAAGGACGAATCGCTGCGCCGCCAGCTGGAACGCGAGGCGCGCGAGCTGCGATCGCGCATCGCCGATCTGGCCCAGAAGATCGCCGCGCTGAAGGCCCGCAACGATGTGCCCGATGAATGGCGCAACATGCCCGACATCAAAGAGATCGCCGACAAGGCCAAGAAGTTCGACGAGCTCTTGGAGAAAGGCGACGAAAGCTCGCTGAACAAGCTGCTGTCCGAGCTGGGCGAAGATCTGCAGTCGCTGCGGCAGTCGCTGGATCAGAACGCCGACGCCTTCAGCGCCGAAAGGTTCCCCCAGGAAAACCGGGCCGTCTCCGAGCTGATGAAGAAGATCGGCGACCTGGAAGGCGACCAGCGCTTGCTGCAGAAGGAAACCCAGGGCCTGGCCGACAAGCAAGAGGCCGAGGTCGAGCGCCGGTTGAAGGGGCAGATCGACGACTTCGTCAAACGCGAGAACGAGAAGGTCGAGCACCTCAAGCAGCGGCTGCAGCAAGCGCCCGCCGGCGCCGTCGAGAGCGCGCTGTCCGAGGAGGTCGAGCGCGCCCGCGAGAGCGCCAAGCAGGTCAAGCGCCTGCTGGCCGAGCGCGATCTGGCCGAGGCCAAGGGCGAGGCCGAGCGCGCGGCGTCCAGCGTGGATCGGGCGATCACCCGCATGAACGAGCTGAACGAATCGCGGCGCCGGCGCGGAAAATCCAGCGATGAGAACGAACGCACCCGCGCCGCCGAGGCGATGGGCGACGCCCGAGCCATCGCCCAGGAGATCGCCGACGATCTGGCCAAGCTGATGCCGGCCCAGGATCAAACGCTGACGCCGGAGGGGCGCGAGCAAGCGCGCGGCCAGGCCGAGCGCCAGGGCGCCATCGGCAACCGCACCAACGAGACGGCCGACGAGGTGGCGCGCAAGCTCGGCAAGCTGCCCGGCCTGGAAAAAGCGGAGAGCGAGCTGAAAGGCGCCGCCAACCGCATGCGGCAGGCCGGTGATCTTTTGCGCAAGAGCGAGACCAAACAAGCGGCCGGCGCCGAGCGCGAGGCGGCCGATCGCCTGTCCAAGCTGCGCGATTCCATGCAGGAGCGATCGATGGGCGGCAGCAAGCAGCAGCACGACCCGGTGCGCATTCCCGGCGCCGACGAATCGACCGCGCCGCGCGCCTGGCGGCAAGAGCTGATGGACGCCATGAAAGAAAAGGCGCCCGAGCGTTACCGCGACGACGTCCGCCGCTATTACGAGGAGCTGGTGCGGTGATGGGTGTTGTTGGGCGGCGGGCGCGACCGTCACGGCGGCCGAGGTTCGTACCGCTTCTGTTGCTGGCGCTGGCCGCCCTGATCGCGCCGGCAGCGGTGCACGCCGCCCCGCCCACGCCCGGGCAGATCGCCGCCGCCGGCAAGCGCGCCGAGAAGCTGCTCGACGACTGGCAGTTTGATCTTGGGCGAGCGGCCATCACCGAGATGGTGCAGCAGGCGCCCGATTCGCCGCACACCCTGTACGTCGAAGGCTACCTGCGTTTTCTGGAGGGCGACTACGACGGCGCAATCCGCAAGCTGTCGGCGGCGACCGAGGCGGTGCACGGCGAGGCCAACGCCGGCGCGGCAGTGGCGCGCGAGCTCAGCGTACTGGCCACGGCGGCGCGCGACGCGGTGAAAGACCACAAGGAAGAACGCTCGGCGCACTTCTGGATTCGCTACCCGGCGGAAGATTCCGTGCTGGTCCCGTACGCGCTGGACGCCCTGGAATCGGCCTACACGGCCCTGGGCAATGATCTTGGCTTCAAGGGAGCGATCCCGATTCGCATCGAGATCTACCGCAGCCCGTCCGACCTGGCCGCGGTGTCGTCGCTGTCGGTGGCGGAGGTGGCGCGCACCGGGACCATCGCCCTCTGCAAGTGGGCCCGCCTGATGGTCACCACGCCGCGCGCGCTGTCCTACGGCTATCCCTGGCTCGACAGCATGAACCACGAGCTGGTGCACTATGCGGTCTCGTCGCTCACCGGCGATCGCGCGCCGGTGTGGCTGCAGGAGGGCCTGGCGAAGTTTCTTGAACGGCGCTGGCGCGAGCCGGCCGGCGGGCGCATCCCGCCGTCGATGGAGCATCTGCTGGCCAAAGCCCTGCACGGTGGAAAGCTGATCAGCTTCGAGGCCATGCACCCATCGATGGCCAAGCTGCCGTCGGCGGAGGACGCCTCGCTGGCCTTCGCCGAGGTGGCCAACGCCGTCGCCTTCTTGCACGCCACCGGCGGCATGCCGGCCTTGCGCGACGCCATCGCCAGGGTCAGCGAGGGCGTCGACGCCCGTCAGGCGGTGGCCGCCGCCGCGCACATGACCTGGCCGGAGTTCGAACGCGGCTGGCGCGGGTTCATGGTGGCCCAGCACTACAAGACGTTCCCGGCCATCGACATTCCGACCACCCACATTCGCAAGGCCAACGCCATCGCCTCCAAGCGCAAGCCGACCGAGGACGAAGCGCTGGCCACGTCGCAGACGCTGTCACCGGCGTTTCGCTTCCTGCGCCTGGGCAACATGATGCTGCTGCGCAACCGACTGCGGGCGGCGGTGATCGAGTACGAAAAAGGCGCCCGGGCCGCGCAGGTGACCGCGCGGGCAGGCAAGGGCCGGCGCGCCGGCGACACCGACGAGAGCGCCAGCCACTGGCTGTTTCCGGTCAAGCTGGGACGCACGTATCTGGCCCTGGGCGAGCCCGATCGGGCGCTGAAATCCCTGGCCGGCGTGCAGAGCCTTTACCCCGATCTGCCCTGGCCCAGTCTCATCGCTGGACAGGCCCTGCTGGCGAAGAACGATTACCCCGGGGCCGTCAACGCGCTGCGATCGTCGCTGGCCACCAACCCGTTCGATCCGGCGGTGCACTGCGCGCTGTCGCAAGCGTACACCCGCATGGACCGCGGTCCGGCCCGGCCCGACGACAAGGTGATCGCCCGCGAGCAGAAACTATGCACCGATCTCGGCGAGCAATGAGGTAGTGTTCCGCGCGACGAAAGCCAGAGACCGGATTGATCGACGATTTTGAATCCGCCCGCCGGGCCGTGCTGCTGGCGGTGCAACTGCCCGAGGTGACCGACGCCGACTTTGAAGACGCGCTGGGCGAGCTCGGCCGTCTGGCGCGGACGCTGGGCCTTGGCGTGGTGGCGTCGGTGAGCCAGAAGCGCGGGTCGTTTCATTCGGCCACCTACGTCGGCGCCGGCAAGATGGAAGACCTGAAGCTGGCCATCGCCGAAAGCGGCGCCGACGTGGTTTTGGTCGATCACGAGATCTCGCCGTCGCAGGCGCGCAATCTGGAGAAGGCCACCGAGCTTCCGGTGATGGATCGCACCGGCGTCATCCTGGAGATCTTTCACCGCCACGCCCGGTCGCGCGCGGCCCGGGCGCAGGTGGAGATCGTGCGCCTTCAATACATGGCCCCGCGCATGCGCGAGCTGGGCGCGGGCCGCGATCGCCAGCGCGGCGGCATCGGCGGCAAGGGCGCCGGCGAATCCACGATGGAGCTGGACCGCCGCAAGATCCGGGACCGCGTCGCCGAGCTGACCGACGAGCTTTCTCATCTCGAGACCGAGGCGCGCACGCAGCGCGCCCGCCGCAAGGATCTGAACCGGGTGGCCCTGGTCGGGTATACCAACGCCGGCAAATCGACCTTGATGCGCGCGCTGACCGGCAGCGACGTTTACATCGCCGACAAGCTGTTCGCCACGCTGGACACCACTGTCAGGTCGTTGGAGCCGCCGACGTTCCCGCCCGTGCTGCTCTCCGACACCGTCGGCTTCATCGACAACCTGCCGCACGATCTGGTGGCCAGCTTCAAAAGCACTTTGGACGAAGCGCTGGAGGCGTCGTTGCTTCTGCACGTGGTGGACGCTTCGGATCGCGGCTGGCGCCGGCAGCTGGCCGTCACGCGCGAGGTGCTGACCGAGATCGGGGCCGGCGATCTGCCGCACCTGTTGCTTTTCAACAAGATGGATCGGGTGGGTGACGCGGTCGCGCAGGCCGCCTTGGCCCAGGTGGTCCTGTCGCAGTGGCCGGACGCCATCATGATGTCCGCGCGTAGCCCCGACGACGTGGCCTTTTTGCGCCAGCGCCTGGCCTCGGCCTTTCGCCAGAATTTGATCGAGGACGAGATCCTGGTGCCGTACAGCCGCCAGCAGCTGCGCGCCGTCCTGTTCGCCGAGTGCGAGGTCCTGAACGAACGCTACGTCGACGACGGCGTGGTCTTCCGCGTGCGCGCCACGGCGGCGGCACTGGAAAAGCTGCGCGTGGCCAGCGCGCCGACCGTCGATTGACGGCCGCGGCCGGTCAGCCTCGATTCTCAAAGACCGGCGGCTGGCCTTCTGCCAAAAAGAGGGGCCGAAACCGGCGTGCTAGTCTCCGGCCCGTCGATGAACGGAGCGCGCGGAAGGAGGACGTTCTGGATCAGCGCGCTGCTGGCGGCGTCGTGCGGCCTGGGCGCCGGCCGCGGGCCAAGCTGTCTCGGCCCGCGAAAAAAGGCCACCCCCGCGCTCAATCAAGTGGCCGCGCCGTCTTGCCCGGCCGAGACCTTCGCCGCCACCCAGGCAGCAGGCGTGACCCGCTTCGCCGTCATCGGCGACTACGGAAGCGGCGGCCCGGCCGAGCTGGCCGTGGCCGCCCTGGTGAAAGGCTGGCGTCCCGCCTTCGTCATCACCACCGGCGACAACAACTATCCCCGTGGCGAGGCCGAGACCATCGACGCCAACATCGGCGCCGCCTACCACGAATTCATCGCGCCCTACTTTGGTCATTTCGGTTGCGGCGGCGATCGCAACCGGTTCTTCCCTTCGCTGGGCAACCACGACTGGCAGAGCGACGGCGCGCAGCCCTATCTCGACTATTTCACTTTGCCGGGCAATGAACGCTATTACGACGTGGTCTGGGGCGACGTGCACCTCTTCGCCCTGGACAGCGATCCGCGAGAACCGGACGGCATCGACGCTGGATCAATCCAGGCGATCTGGCTGCGGCGGGCGCTGGCTGGGTCGACCGCCCGCTGGAACGTGGTGTACATGCACCACCCGCCGTATTCGTCGGGGCCACATGGATCGTCTCAAACGGCGCGCTGGCCGTACAAAGACTGGGGCGCTAGCCTGGTGCTGGCCGGCCACGATCACATTTACGAACGCCTCACCGTCGACGGTCTGCCTTATGTCGTCAACGGGCTCGGCGGCGCCTCGTTCTACCCCCTCGGCACGCCGCTGCCGGAAAGCCAGAGGCGTTTCACCGGCGCTGCCGGCGCGTTGTTGATCGACGCCGACGCCACCGCCCTGCACGCTCGCTTCGTCGCCGCCGACGGCCGCGCCGTCGACGAGTGGACGCAACCTGGGCGCTGAAGCCGCCGGCGCCGCCGCCCAGGGCGGCGGTCAGGCGGCTTCGCGCCCCAGCTCTTCGCCGAACAGAAGCTGCATCAGGTTACCGGCGTCGGCCTTGCCGCCGCCGATGTGAGCGGCCAGCATCGCCCCGAACTCGTCGGCGGTCTGAAAGCGCTGGGCCGGATCAATGGCCAGCGCCTTCTCCAGGATCTGCGCGGCGGGTTCGGGCAGGGCCCGAATTTTCCTGTACCCCTCCGCCGTCGGTCCGGTGGCCGCCTGATACAGCACCTCCAGATCATTGTCGCCGTCGTAGAACAGCTCGTTGGTCAGCGTGTAGTAAAGCACCAGCGCCAGCGAGAACAGATCGCTGCGGCCGTCGACGGTGTGGCCGCGCGCCTGCTCGGGAGACATGAAGTTCGCGTTGCCCTTCACCATGCCCACCTGGGTCTTCGTCACCCGGCGGTTCGATTTCACGATGCCAAAATCGAACAGCTTGACCTCGCCCTGCAACGACACCATCACGTTGGCCGCCGAGACGTCGCGGTGGACGATGCCCATCGGCGATCCATCCCGCTCGCGCTTGTTGTGCGCGTACGTCAGCGCCTGCAGCGTCTCGTGGGCGATGTAATAGGCCAGCCGGTGATCAAGGGCCCGCTTGGTCTTTTCGTAATAGCGGGTCATCAGCCGGACCACGTCGCGCCCGACGATGTACTCCTGGGTCATGAAGTACTCGTCGCCCACCATGCCAAAGTCGAACACCGGCACGATGTTCGAATGCACCAGGCTGGCCTGCATGCGCGCCTCGTCGATGAACTGGGCGACGGCTTCCTTGTCGCGCGCCAGTTCGGGACGGAGGCGCTTCAAGACGAACGTACGTGAGAACCCTTCCACGCCGTAAGCGACGGCGGTGAAGATCTCCGACATGCCGCCTTCACCCAACCGATCGAGCAGCTTGTAGCGCCCGAACAATGTCCCCGGCGCCACGTCGCTGAGCGGCCGCGAACCGCGCATGGTCATCGGCACCGACGGCAAGCTGCCCGCCCCAGTGGCCAGGCCGACCGCTGGCGCCGCCGCCCCCGACGCCGTGGTTCCGACCGGCGACGCCACATTGAGCACCTTCGATTCGACGCGCATCTGCGGCCGCCCGGGCGTGCCGCCGAACTTCAGCGTGTCCTCGTGCGGAACCGCGCCGGCCACCGGCGGCTGACCGCCCCGACGGCCGCCCGTCACCAGCAGCAGCAACCCGACCACCGCCAGCGCCGCCGCCCCGCCCCAGAACATCATTCCCTCGATCGGCTGTCGCGCTGGTTCGGACGGCGCTCGGGTGGCGATCGGTGCCGCCGGATCCACCGGGCTTTTGCGGGCCAGCACCAGCACCGGCTCTTTGTTGCCCAGCGACGGCATCTTGGCCGCGCCGATCAGATACAACGTGCCACCGATGTTCACCGCCGCGGAGGCCACCTTGTTCTGCCGCGCCTCTTTCACCACCGGCTTGTCGTTGACGCCCAGGTCCAGCTTGCCCTGCGCGGCGAACAGAAAATCTCCGACGATCACCCGCGTCGCCGCGTATTGCTCCCGGTACGGGCGCCACCAGTCTTCGTTGTCGAACAGGTCCATCAGCGTCGGTCCATCGACGTGATTCTCCAGCGCGGCGTTCAGGGGCTTGGTCGCCGCGGCGTCCAGGGTTCGCGCCTCCATCGTCCGGCGCTCGGTGATCAATCGCTGCGACAGGGCTTCTTTGGCCGCCGCGGTCTCGACCCGGATGGATTCCGCCTCTTCGCTGCGCCGCGCGTCTCCGCGCATCGCGAAGGCTGCGATGCCCGCGCCGCCCAGGATCATCAGAACGGCGATGATCTTCCGGGACGCTCCCGCGTGCGTGCTGGAACTGGACATGACGTGCTCCCTTTTAAACCTCTACTCGCGGTAGGACCCGTAGGCTTGCCCCAGTTTGTTGGCGTGCGCCTTGGCTTCTTCGCGCTCGAGCACAAAAGACGCCTGCCCGCCGCTGGCCGTGACGTCGACCTTCTGCTGCACCGGTTTGGCGTTCGGGGACCAGACAACCACCTTGCGCGCGCCCACCGGTACGTTGTCCAGGCGGAAGCTGCCGTCGGCGTGAACCTTGGTGTACAGGTTCGACGGCACCACCAGTACATCGGCGGTCATCTTCTGGTGCATGTTGCAGAAGATCTCCACCACCCCCGGCGACGTCAGCGTCACGGCGCGCGGCTTGTCACCGGCGCGATAGCTGCCAAGGTCGAACGTGTTGCGCGGCGAGGTGGAAAAAACATTGTGATAGACGCTGTCATAGTTCGGAAAGATGATGCTGGTCCCGGCCTGCACCACCGCCAGCCGCGGCACGAATTGTTTGTTCTCCTGTCGGATCTCGATGCTCTTGCCGTGCACCGCCGGGCCCTTGACGCCGTCGACGTAGACAAAGACGTCGCCCAACGTGCCGCTCGATACGGAGACTTTTCCTTCCACGAAGGAATTGCGCCGCGCCGACTCGGTGGCGGGGCGCGTGCGGGTGGCCGCCGGTGAAGCCAGCGCCGGATCACTGGCGGCGGGCATGGGCGCCTCGTCGGCCGGACGCGACCCGCCCTGGCTCTGAGCACCGATCAGCTTCAGCAGCATGTCGTAGCGGCTCTGCTCGTTTTGCAGAATCTGCAAGATAAGCTGCCGCTGCTCGCGCACCTCGTCTTTCAATTTGTTGAACTCGGCCGTGGTGGGGCCGCCGTTGGCCGGATCCTGCGCGCGGACGGGCAGCGCGATCTCCACGATGCCGACCGCCACCAGGACGGCCACGGCGCCGCGAAGGGGATTGTTGAGGTGATTCATCAGAGCGCCTTCCGTTCCTTGTCCATCAGTTGATGAGCACCAACGAAGTGGTGAACACGTCGTCTTTGATCTGGGGAATGCCGCCGTATTCGCCGTTGTGCAGATATTCGGCCTTCACGATCACCCGATCGCTGAAGGCCAGACGAATGCCGCCGGTGGCCCGCCATTCCTTGGTGATGTAAAGGCGATTGGCGCCCTGGGCGGCCGATGGATCGCCTTGCCACACCAGCGCGTCGCGAAACTCGCCCCGCCCCAGCACGCCAAACAGCGGCGTCACCATCCAGTCGACCTCGGCGTAGCCGCCCCCGTGCAGCTTCAACGCATAAAGGTCGGTGTCCATGCTGCCGCTCGCTGTCGCGCCCGGCGAGGCGCCGCGCAGGTACTGCGCCTTCACGTCGACGGTCTTGATGTGCAGCTGCAGGTCCGCGCCCAGAAACCACATGGCGCCCTTGCTGTCGGGCGCGCGATCCTGCGCGCCGTACGACCCGGACACGCCAACCTCGACGTCGACGGGAATCGGAGGATGGATCGACAGCCGGCCGCTGGCCGTCTTCGCGGCGTTGGTGTCGATCTCGTTGTAGAAATGAAACTGCTCGGTGGTGTTCGATCCGTTGGTCACCGCCGCCGCCAGGACCACCATGTCCTCCGGTCCCCATTTGCTGCGGACCTTCAGGCCCAGCGCCGTGCCGGTGGTGTAACGGGCGATCAGCGAAGGGGTGATGCCGAAACGCTGCGACGCCTTGCGGTCGCGGTACTCGATGCCCAGGACCGAATCGAACTTGCCGACGAAGATCGACGTCTTCTGCGACCGGGTGGGCATCCACTCCAGTTGGGCCAGATCAACATCGAGAAAATCGCCCAGGCTGAAGTTCGAGCCCGTGCGCGGAACAAAGTTCACGCTGGCCGTGGCCAACAGGCCCTCGCCCAGCGACGACGTCAGCAGCAGATTGACCTCGTTGACGATGAAGCCAGGCGCCCCGCCCGAGTGAATGCCGTCATAGCGTTGCGCGCCGGCAGCATCACCCAGATCCGCCGCCTCGCCGCGCGAGTTCACCGTCGGCGCCAAGAGGTCGCCGAGGAAGACCCAGCCGTATTGCCCTTTGTACCGCGGGAACAGGGCGTTGGCGTCGTCGCGAATGATCCCCGAACCGTTGCCCTGGGTGGCGAAGAACCCGAAGTCGACGTAACCGCCGACCGTGACCCGCGGCTGGCGGCCTAACAGCACGCCGCGCATCTGTTCCAGGCGCGCCTCGGTGTCGCGCATGCGATCGGCCAGGTCGCTGAACGTGGCCGGCTGGGCGTCGCTGGCCTCCAGAACACCGTCGCCGTCGTCGACGGACGTCACCTGCAGATTTGGCGCCGGCGCGGGGGTTGCCGGGCGCGCGCCGCCGCTCGGTGTGGGAGCCACCGGCGTCGGCGCCGGCGGCAAGCGCTGGGCCGCGCGTCCGGTGGTGGGCGGCGCGGCCCATCCTCCCGCCGGCAGCGACGCGAAGCTGGCCGCCAGCAGGCCAAAGACAGTGCGTTTGTTCATGGCAGCACCGGCGCGGTTCGCAGCTCGACCGGCAAGGGCGCGCCCGTCAGCGTCTTCAAGAACTCGACCAGATCTGCCTGTTCATCGTCGCTGAGAAACAGGGGCCGCAGCTGCGGTGCCGGGACACCTTCACCGTTGGTGTCACCCCCGCTGTTGTAGTGCGCGATCACATCGGCCAGCGATTTGTAGACGCCGTCATGCATGTACGGCCCGGTCAGGGCGATGTCGCGCAGCGTGGGCGTGCGCCACGCGCCCTTGGGGACGCTGTCCAGCGGGTACGTGTCGTCGGACAAGAATGGTTGCCGTGAACCGTCGCTGGGGTTGTCGCTCCAGGTGCTGCCGCGCAGGAAGGTGTTGGCCCGCAGCTTGGATAGACCGTCCCGCGCCCCCCAGGGCAGACAGTTCTTGGCCGGCTTGGCCGCCACCATCGATCCATCGGGCGCCGTCGAGGCAGGCGTGCCCACGCAATCGCAGACCCCGCCCGACGGACAGTCGGCTTCCGTCGGAACGCCGTGCCCGGTCTGGGGAGCGCCCACGTTGTGGAACTGGTTGTCCGAGAAAAGCGGCGTGTTGTGGCACTCGCTGCAGGCGGCCTTGCCGACGAACAGGCGAGCGCCGCGCTGGGCGCTGGAAGAAATGACGGCGTTGTCGGGACCGCCGCTGATGAATTGATCGAAGGCCGAATCGTTGCTGACCAACTCGGTCTCGTAGGCGGCGATGGCCTTGCCGAAGTTCACGAACACCCGGTTCACCTGGTCCTGATCGTCCTTCGCCATGCAGTCCCAGGCGTCGCCGAAAGGTTCGGTCGCGTCGCCCGGCTGACAGCCGGCCTTGCTGCCCGGCTTGCCGTTCAGGGGGAAACGCGGCCAGCAACCGGTCACAGCGGAGGTGGCGTCTTTGACCTCGCGGCAACCTTGATCCGTAGGGCAGGCGTTGGTCGCATTCAACTTGCACTGGCCGGCGCGCGCGCCGTCAGCCTCCAGCAAGGCCAGCAGATCAGTCGACTTGCCGGTCAGGGGTAATGGATAGGTGGGGAAAGTGGCCCCGTAATCAGTGCGATAAAAGTCGTTGATCACCCAGGCGTCGTGCAACCGCGTGCTGTTCATCGAGACCGCGCCTTCATTGGCGGCCACCGCTTGCGCCCACAATGAATCCGAACGGCCGTTCCAGAACAGCAGGGTGTAATAGGCCGAATTGGTGGTGGGCTGCGCATTGACGTCGAATTCGCCGGCCCCGATGGAAACGCCGCCCGGCGAAACGTCGTCAATGCCGGCCCGGTTGGGATCGTGACAGCTGGCGCAGGAGACCAACACCGGCGTGCCCTTTGGCGCGCGCGCGAACGCGGCCAAGACCGGACGCTTCAGATTGTCGACCTGGGTGGCCATTCCGGAAAATCGAGCGTCAAAGAAGAATTTTTGTCCCAACGTCTGTGCAGCGGGAACAGCCACAAAACTGTTTGATGAATCGACCAGAGGAGCCGGCAGATTGGCCAGCGCCGCGATCTTGGTCCACTCTTCCGGGCTCCAGTCGCAATCGGCGGACGAGCCGCAAAAAACTTTGTCGGCAGCGCTGCCGCACGAAGCCATTCCGAGCGGCAGCAGCGTCACCATCACGCCCAGCAGCCGTCCTGCCCGGCCACCGGCCGCGGTCATCTGCTACCCCGGAAAACGTAATGTGTCATACTGTTTTCATCTGTGTAAGTCGTTGTAACCATTGGCTTGTTTGGAATCGAATGGTTTTCATCGGCGCACCGGCCCGCTTACTTGAGCGCACAGGTGCCAACCTCTTGACCCTCCGCATGTACGGTGGCGCACGGTTGGCGCCACACTTGCAAAATTCTGCTGCGAACGCGGCGCTGGTCATATGACTAGCGGCTGAAAGTCAGCGTCGGTCGTGACCGTGGGCGCGCCTTTTTTCAATCGGCGCCCGCTAGTCATATGACCAGCGCCAATAGGTCATTGCCGAGCGAGCAGCCGGCCCAAGATCCGCGTTCGATTGTCCGGTAGATCCGGGCTCTCAGTTTCGTTCAGGAACAGCTCCGCGGCGGGCATACGCGTTGCAGCAAGGTCTCTGGATGATGAGCGGCCGCCCGCCGGGCGCTGTGCTTGTCCTCGCGGAGGTTGAGTCGTGAAGACAGTTCTTTCTTTTTCAAACCGCCACAGTCGGAAGAGAAACCACAGTCAATCGACAATGATTTTCCAAAACAGATGCGAACAAATTGTTCTTCTGTTATTGCCAATAAGTTTGTTGGCACTGTCGTGCTCCGGGCAAATCGCTGACACTGACAATCCCAACGTCCCCGATAAAGTCATTACCCACCAATTAACCTGGCACCAAGACAGCGGCAGCGAAATTCTTCAGTGTCACATCTTCAAATTGGATAATCTAACGCCCATCGAGATCAGCCGGATCCAGTTTCAATTCGGGGACGGCAGCCATCACGTCCATATTTATCGCTCGACGGAGCCGGAAGCGGACGGGGTCAGTGATTGCTGGAGCGGGATCGCCTGGCCGCGCTGGCAGTTGCTGGCCGGCGCGCAAACCAAACCGTTGGACTGGAACTTGCCCGACGGCCTGACGATGCCGCTGGCGCCGCACCAACAATTACTGGTTCAGGTGCACTGGTTGAACACCGGCCCAATGGCCATCGACGGAAAGATCGATCTGTCGTTTCACACCACCGACAGCAGCGCCGGCCATGTCGGTGTTCTGTTCGGCGTGAACAAGCAAGTGGACCTCTTGCCAGGACAGCGCAAGACCATCAGCCACTTTTGCCCGATGCCTTCCGGGTCTCGGCTCATCGCCATGATGGGCCATTATCACGCCTTGGGCCGCCACTACGAGGTGACGATGGGCGCGCCCGGCGACGACAGCGCAGCGGTGATCTACCAAGGCCAGGACGAAAACACCCTGGTCTTTCACGAATACGCTCCGCAGCTGGCGGTGCCGGACGGCGCCGGCTTGGATTTTTCGTGCGAGTACTTGAATTTCCGGACCGCCGCCACGATGTGGGGTGCGGACACCTCGACCCAGGAACACTGCAACATGGCCGCTTACTACTACCCGGCCAACGATGATGACGCTTTCTGCATCAAGGATGAGGACGACATCGGCACGCTGACCGATCTGCTGCCACCGACCAACGGCTTACGCGCCGGCGATCGCGGCCAGATCACCGTGCGCGCCGCCGCGCCGATCGAAGCGGACACGGCTGTCCCGCTGGTCAGCTCGGATCCCACGGCGCTTAGCGTGCCCGCCATGGCCTGGTTCCCCGCCGGCGCGCGCGAGGCCACCGTCGACGTCCAGGCGCTGCGCCCGATCGGGCAGGTCTCGCTGACAGCCACGCTGGGCACGCAGACGATCAACACCGCGCTGTCGATCGGTGGGCTGGGGATCTCGGAGTTCATGGCCGATCCTGCCCCGGGCCAGCGCGGGGGCCGCTGGGTCGAGCTCAGCAGCTCGTCGCCCTTCCCCATCGACCTGGGCGCCTATCGTCTGGGCGCCGGCCACCACAGCTACGGCGAGATCGCCGTTCCGTTGACCGGGATGCTGCCGCCTTTTGGTTGTCTCTTGGTTTCCGAATCGCCGATGGACGGGCTCGGCGGCGCCGACGACACCATGGCCGTGCCTTTTCCCATTCCCGATGGCCTGGACGACAGCGGAGGCATCGGACTTTTCGCTAGCGACGCCGACGCCAGCGCGATCAGCGCGCGGCTGGACGCGGTCGCCTACGGCGTCAGCAACACTGTCGGGCTGTTCGCCGCCGATGGCCAGCTGGCCGGCACGGTGGCGACCACGCGCCTTGGCTCGTCACTCGGCCGCACCACCGACGGACACTGGCAGGCCAATTTGGTACCCACCCCCGGCATCTGCGAGACCGCGCCATGAAGCTGCTGCCGCTGTTGGCTCTGCTGGGGGCAATGACCGCGCTGGCAGCGTGCGCCGAGCCGGATCGGGTGTCGACCGTTCCGATCACCGTCGACGGCTGGGCGGAAATTCACCAAACCATCATCGCCCCTGGCTGCGCGTTCGCTTCGTGTCACGCCGGGGCACAGCCGGCGGCGCACCTGGACCTTTCGACCGCGGCGGCGGCGTGCGCCCAGCTGGTCGGTCGAACGTCCTGCTTGTTTCCGAAACAGACGCTGGTGACCGCCGGCGCCCCAGAGCAGAGCTTCCTGCTCACCAAGCTGACCGGTGACGGCTTGGTGCCACAACCCGAAACCGCCTGCGGCGGTCCCAGCAACCAACGAATGCCGTTCGGCGCCCTGCCCCTACCTCCCGATCACATTGCGGCCATCAAATCGTGGATCGCCTCGGGCTCGGACTGCGGCGGACCGGCGATGGCGCCCCCGACCAGCATTCCCGGCCTCGGCGACACCGACGGAGGCACGGCAATGGAGCCAGACGCCGGATCGGACACCCTGCCCGACCCGGCGCCGACGGTGGTGCAGGCGGTGACCATCGACCAGCCGATCATCCAGGCCGGCGCTCCTGTCGCGATCTCCGTGGTGCTGTCAGGCCCGGCGCCCGTGGGAGGCACACTGATTTCCATCGACGTTTCCGATCGCAGCATCGTCGGCGCGGCGGCCGACTTGCTAGTGCCGGCCGGCGCCACGACCACCACTACAACCGGGATCGGCAAACGCCCCGGTCTCGTGCGAATCAGCGTAGGCGTCCAGGACACCGCGACTGCGGCATCCACCAGCCTACGCGTCGGCGGATTGCTCATCACCGAGGTCTTGGCCCAAGGAAGCGCGCCTATGCCGGCGGGAACGACCTGGATCAAAGTGGCCAACGTCAGCCAGGCGGCCATCGACCTCGGCGCCTATCGGTTGGGCGCAGGCCTCGGCTCGCTGGCCGACGCGGAGATGCCGCTGCAGGGCATTCTGTTGCCGGGAAGCTGTGCCGTGATCGGCGGCCCGCGCAGCAACGTTGACAACGGCGCGCCTTCCTACGCGCTGCTCTGGGATCTCTCGACGGTGCTGCAGGAGCGTCCTGCGGACAGTGCTTTGTCGGCCGGCATCGCGTTGTTCGATGCGCAGCCGGGAGTGGCTTCCACCCCGCCCATCGATGCCCTGGCCTTGCCGCGCTCGCCTGCCGCGGCCGCGTTGTCCGGCAACGACGGACAACCGGTTCCGTCGACGGGACAATGGCCGGCTCCCGGTAGCAGCCTGGTTCGCGAGCGCCTGAACCATTGGGTCAGCCATTCGACACCGACCCCTACCACTTGCGATGCGCCAGCCAGCGCCCCCTAGCCTCTGACCAAGCCGCCCGTCAGGACGGTGGCCGTGAACTCGCGGGCGGCTCCGGAGTCGGCACCGGAGCGATTGCCACGACTGCCCCATCGATGGGCGGTCGCTTTTTCAGTGGGCGGCCCGGCCGGGACCGATCCTTCAAGCCTTCGAGGCCGGACTCGCGATAGCGCGACCGCCACTTGTATACAGTCAGGCGAACGATGCCCAGCTGATCAGCGATCTTGGCGGCGCTGATCGGTTTGGTGCTCATCAACACGATGCGAACGCGTTGAGCCAGCCTTTTCCTTGCCATCCCCGACCGCAGCCAACGTCGCAATTCCTCTTGGTCTGCACGCGGGACATCAATCTGATCTGCTGGTCGCATGAAATCCTGGAAGGTGGTTGAACGAGGGTTCTACACCTAAGTGGATCTGACGGAAGAACATCGATCAACCGACCCTCCGAGGGGCGCTGTTACAGCAAAACCCAGGTCGTAACTGTCGAGTCCCTCGTGCTGATCGACCAAGCCGGCCGGTTGCGACATCAATCAGCGACGCGCACGGGCGCGCCCGCTGCCTTGGGTCAGACTGTCAGCCCGGTCAGCGGGCCGGTGCACAGCTGCGGGTAGCCGAACGTGGTGACGTCCTCGAAGCCCATGGCGTGCATGATCGAAACCAGCAAATTGTTGTGGTTCTGGTTCTGGAACTGAAGGTAACGGCCGGTCTTGAAGTAGCCGCCGCCGCCCGCAAGCATCCACGGGATATTTTGGTACGTGTGGCTGTTGCCGACGCCCAGTTCGTTGCCCCAGAGCACCAGGGTGTTGTCCAGCACAGTGCCGCCGCCGGTATCGGGAACAGCCGCTAGCTTATCGAACAGGTACGCGATCTGCTGTGCGTGCCAGACGTTGATCTTGGTCAGCTTATCTACCGCCACTGCGTCGTTGTCGGCGAGGTGCGACGTGGCGTGGTGCTCATCGGGCACGCCGATGAACGGATACAGCTGCCAGCTGTCGGCGTTGGCAAACATGAACGTCGACACCTTGGTCAACCCGCAGGTCTGCGCCAGCGCCATCAGATCCAGCTGCATCTGCGCGATCGTCGGGTAGTTGGCCATCGCGTTCGGATCCAGCTTCGTCGCCGGCTGGGTGGGCGGCTTGCACGAACCGGCGCTGTTGGTCAGCTGCTGCTCGAGGCTGGCGATACCGGTCAGGTGCGCATCCAGGCGCACCTTGTCGCTCTTCGCGATGCGGGTCTGCAGTCGAGTAATGTCGTCCTTGAGAAAGTCAATGATGCTCTTGCGCTCGTTCAGCACCTTGGTCAGCTGGTCAGACGACAGGTTCGCGTCGGCGAACATCGTCGTGTAGACCTCCCATGGATCGCCGTGGATCCGGTTCGGCATGTCTTTGCCGCGGTAGGAAATGACAGTCAGCGGTTCTTGCCCGGTGACGCGCGCGCCGAACTCCCACGAGGGGAACTTGGTCGTGCTGCCGATCTTGTTGACGATGGCCTGGTCGACGGAGATCGAATCCGCCCAGCCGGCCGGACCCCCAGCGCCTGTGAAGCTGCCCGGTCCCAGCGAACCGCCGGTCAGCATCCCGCCCGGCCCTTTCATGTGCGGGCCGCCCGGCTGGTTGGGCAGATTGGTCGACGACATGTGCACGCCCTTGAGCACCAGCATCTTGCTCTGGTATGTCTTCAGCGGCATCAAGATGGGGCTCAGCGTCAGCGGCGCGTCGGTCGCGGTGTCGCTTGGGAAGAATGCTTTCGGGATGGTGCCGTTGGCCGAGAAGATGCCGATGAAGCGCTTGGCGGCCGGCGCGCTGGCATCCGCGCCGAACGCGGTCGCCGTCTTCCAGACCGGGCTGGTGAGGGCCATGGCGGTCGCGCCCATGCCGCGCAGAAGGCGGCGGCGGCTGAACTTCGTGCGCGAGTCGATCGGAGAACGGCGGTTCATGGTGACACCTGCGAGTCGAGAGGACGGCGGTAAAGGAACGCGTCGTTTTGAACCATCGCGGTTGGCAAGGCATTGAGGCTTGCGCCGGCAGCACGGAACTGGGTACCGAGATCGCTGAGCGAGCACGCGTCGGCCGGTCCCTCGGTGCGCGTCAACATGTAGCGGAACCACTGCGTGGCCATGCAGTCCTGCACCTCGCTGCTGGCGGCAAGCTTTTGCGCCAGCGCGGGGACGCCATCGAAGGCGCCATCGACGTCGGTGCCGGAGAGCTGGCCGCTGGCGTCGACCGGCTGGCCATTGTCGACGGTGCGGTATTTTCCAACGGCGTCGTAGTTCTCGAAGCCGAGGCCGATGGGATCAATGAGCGTATGGCAACTGGCGCACGTAGCAACGCTTTCGTGCTCTTTGAAACGCTCGCGCGTCGAAACGCCAGCCATTACGTCGGGCGCCTTGGGGACGTTGGGAGGCGGCGGCGGCAAATACTGGCAGAACAGATCCTCGCGCACGAACTTGCCGCGGTAGACGGGCGAGCTGGAATCGGGCCTTGCCTGCAACGCTAATAGCGCCGGCAATGTCAGCAAGCCCGACAGTGGACCGACGCCGGTCGGCTGCACGGTCTGGAACGACGATCCCGAGACAGCAGCGCCGTAATAGCTGGCCAGGTCCTGGTTGGCGAACACCTTCGTTGACGTGAGCAGCGATGTCAGCTTGCCGCCCCCATTGCCGAGCACGTCGTTGAAGAACGCCTGCGCCTGGCCAATCATCGAATCCTTCAGCGTCGAGCTTCCCCAGGTTGGGAACATCGTCGCGTCCTTGGTCAGGGCGTCGACGCTCGCCAACTGAACCCAGCTCGCCAGGAACCGCTGCACCACCGTCTGTCCCTTCGGATCAGCCAGCATCCACGACACCTGCGCCGCCACGCCATCTTTCGTGTTCAGCGTGCCGGCGGCGGCCGCGGCGGTCAGCTTCGCGTCGGGCATCGTGTTCCACAACGCGTATGAAAGACGCGCCGCCACCTCGTACCCCGACAGCTTGATGGCGTCGGCCGCCACCTTCGTCGCCGTGCCGATCTCGACCAGGTACAAGAAGCGCGGCGACTGCAGCATCGCGCTGACCATCAACTCGATGCCGTGCTGATAGCTGGTCATCGCGCCAATGTCGTAGACCTGAAGGTGTCGCTCCACATCCGTCGAGTCGGTCAGCGGCGCTCGGTAGGCACGCGAACCGAAGGTCTGTACGAACGTCTGGGCGCACGTCCTTTGGGTGGCGCCTGCGGCGCATGGGGCAAGGTTATTCATCATCGTCGCGCTGCCTGCCACCGCGGCGCCGACAGCGTCACCGGCCCGCTGGAGCGTCTGCAGGTCCGTCGGTCCGAGATCAGCCGGCCCAATCCCCAGCGACGACGGGCGCGCCGTGTCCGAGAAGATCGAGGCCAGGTTCGGCACCGTGCCGACCAGATCGCCTACCGTATTCAGGTACTGGTCCGGCGTCAGCAGACGCATCGTTGTCGCGCCCGGCTCAATGGCGTGATTCACACACGCCGCCTGCGTCGGATTCGTCGGTATGACGGCTCCTGGGCCGCCACCGCTTGAGCTTCCGCCCTGGCCGCCGCCGGGTTGTCCCCCAGCGTTGCCTATGACGCCGACGCCGGTACACGCCGGGGCTGCCATCAGTGCCCACAACCCCAAACAAACAGCAGGTGTTCGCACGTTGGTAAAGAACCCCCAGGTCACAAGGATGGTTCATCGGCAGATTAAATGACAACTCAAATTACAAAAGCGCCGATTTTCTGCCTGCGGAAACTGGCTCTCATGTCTAATACTATCAAGGTGATTTTGCTCAAGCGACAGAGTGTGGCTGGTGCAGTGGGCACACAGCCGGCGACCCTGAGTGACGATCGCCTTTGTGACGCATTGGCTTCCGGCGAAGTTTGGGCCGCCGACGTCCTCTATGACCGGGTGGAAGAAATTGTCGGAACCGTGCTGTTTCAAGTCATCGGCCCGGCCGATCACGAACGAGACGATCTGATCCAACAGGCCCTGGAGAAAGTGATCAGCACCGTCGTCTCTGGTCAGTTTGGCCGGCGCTGCAGCCTGAAATCGTGGGCCGCGCTGATCACCCAGCACGTGGCCTTCGATGCCCTTCGCCTGCGCGCCCGCGAGAGAACGGTGTTGGATCGATCGATCGTTCCCGAAACGTTGGAGCTGGTGGCGACCAACGACGACACGCCGGAGCTGGCGCTGGACGTTCGCCGGCGAATGGAAAGCCTGCGTGCCGCGCTGGCGGCAACCAAACGCGATCGCGCTGAGGCGGTGCTGCTTCACGATGTACTGGGGCACGAGCTGACGGAGATCGCGCAAATGACCGGTGTGTCGGTTGCGGCGGCCCAGTCGCGCCTGGTGCGCGGACGAAAAGATGTGGTGACCCGGATGCGGTCTGCGGAAGCGAAAGGAAAGGGGCGGAAGCAACATGGATGAGCAGAAGGTGGAGCTTTACTTACAAGAGATGAGAACCCTCGTGAAGCGTGACGAAGCACCCAGCACGCGCTTGCTGCGTCGGCAAAAGGTATTGCCGGCCCTGCGCCAACGGGTGCTCTTCGAGCACGGTCGTCGACGGAGACTTCAGTTCTGGAATCGGATTGGAGTCGGCCTCTTGGCTTTCGGGACGGCGACGGGTCTGGTGGCGATCGCTCTTCGCCCGTCGCCGAAATTTCAAGCAGCGGCTGCTTTGCCCAGCCCCGCGATCGCCGAAGTGGGTGTGGCCGTTACCAGTGGCACCATCTTTGTCAACCAACCGGGAGGCAGCCGTCGCCAGGTCGCCGCCGGTCAGGACATCGACGTCACCGCCGACGATGCGCTTGAGACGGCCGCCGCCACCGAGAGTCAGGTGCGCTTGGCCAGCATCGCCAACGTCCTTTTGCGAGAGGACACCAGCCTGCTCGACATCGCAACCCGAGGGGGCCAGGTCGATCGCATCCGGCTGGCGCATGGGAGCGTCCACTTGAAAGTGACCAAGCTGGCTGCCGATCGACGGTTCCATGTGGTCACCGCCGACGCGGACGTTCAGGTGAAAGGCACGGAGTTCGACGTCAATCTGATCGCCGAACCGACGCCGCATACCTGCGTTCGCGTGCAGGAAGGCCTGGTGCAGGTGACGACCTCGAACGCGATGATCAAGATGGTTGCAGCCGGCGAAACCTTCGGCTGCGGCGAACGCGCAGCTCGATCAACGGCGGTGGCACCGCCGGCGCCGCGGCCGGAACGACACGCCCGCGCCATGGCGGCCAGTGACTTGCGCATGCAAAACGAACTTTTTCAGCGCGCGCTCAGCGACGAACATGCGGGCCTGTACACGCAAGCGGGCGATATCTATCACGGGTTGCTTCGTCGATATCCGACGGGGCCGCTGGCGGCACAGGCGCGGGCAAATCTGGCGGCGATGCCGCAAGAACGCTAGCACTCCCGGCTGACGTCCGGCCCCGAAACGAAGGACCGGCAGCGACGGTGGCGTGATAGATTCTTGGGGGAAACCGGCTTCTGGATGATCCTTCCCCCCTGCGTCTCCATCCAGCTGAACGTCAATCAGCCGTCGCCGACCAGCGCGGCGATCGTCGAAGAGCGCTGCGACGCCATCCTCGGCGAGGCTCGTTGTGAGGTCACCGTCGGCGAGTCGCCACCGGCGCAAGAAGGCGTCGGGTGCTGGACCGCCACCGTCGACGCCGCCAGCGACGCGCCGTTGACGGCGTCGGTGTGGCTTCGCGATCCAGCTCACCCCGATCGCCGAGAGGTCCGGCGTAGCGTCGAGTTTCGCCAGCGCGACGCTCCGCCTGATCGCTGGGCCACGATGGGCCTTCTCATCGCCGCGTTGGTGACCATCGAAGAACATTCGGCCACCCCGCTGCCCGATGACGCCGCAGAGCGCGCCAAGCGCGAGCGCGACGCCCAGCGCGCGGCCGAGCTGTTGCGTGCGTCGCAGCCGCCGCCGGTAACGGCCTCGCGTTTTGTCGTCGACTTGCGCGCCGCTGGGTTAGTGGCCACCGGTATGATGCCGGAGGTGGTGTGGGGCCTGCGGGCAGAGTTGGCCGCTGGAACCCGCCACCTGGTGGGGCTGGCCCGCGTCTCCTATTTACCCAGCCGCACCGCCTCGGCGCCCACCGACGTGCACGAAGGGGCCGACTTCCGATTGGTCGCTCCAGGCCTCGGCGGTTGCTGGATCGCGAGCGGTGCCACGCGCCTTTCGGCACGCCTGTGCGTCGGCGCCGACTTCAACATCTCCAAGGTGCAGGGTTTCGGCGTCTCGTTGCCCAACGGTCATACCGTGGAGTGGGGAGCGCTGTGGGCTGGATTGGGATTGCAACTTCGACTTTTTTCCCACGCCTTCCTGGCCGCCAGCCTGGAAGGTACGGCCGCCATCGCCCGGCCGTCGTTCACCCTGAATAGTGGGGATTTCTACTCGATCCCACCGTTCGGGGCCTACGCGTCGTTGGGACTGGCAGTGCCGTATTAACTTCAGCGACTCGCGGCGAGTCAGCTCAAAAGCCCGGCGATATTCGAGGTTTCCCGGCGGCGATTCCGATCGGTAACGTCTCGCCCCAAACCGAAAACTGGACGGTCCTCCGATGTCAAAAAAAAATCCGCACTAACTCGACGACATCGTGGACAATTGTGCGAGATTTAGGGTAACTAAAAGGATATACTTTTGTTCGACCTTCGACACTAGGCGGTAAAACGGGGTGATCGATACGGGGGGCGGCGCGGTACAAAGTAGTTAGCCGGACTATCGAAAGTGATTTCGCCTTTCGTCTTGCGAGGAGCCCCATGAAGACTGACCACACGCTCGCGTCTCGAGGCTTTCGGTTTGGACTGCTGAGCAGCGCCCTGCTGGTTGCTGCCGCTGTCGGTTGTACCGGCCAAATCTCCGGCGAGCCTGGTGGCACGCCTCCTGGCGTCACCGGCGGAGGCGGCGGAAGTACCACCGGCGGCGGAGGCGGCGGCCAGTCACCAGTCAACGGCACTGATCCGGGCCGTATTGCGATTCATCGTTTGAATAATCTGGAATATGCGAACACCGTGATGGATCTGCTGGGCATCGCGGCGAACACTACAAACTTCCAGAACAACGACGGCAAGGGCGACAGCTTCGACAACATCGCTTCCGAGTTCGGTGTCACGGACCAGCAGTACTCCGACTATTTCAACTCGGCCGTCGACATCGCGACGCGCGCGTTCGCGGACACGACAGCGAAGGGGAAGGTCTTGACCTGCACGCCGGCGGCGGCGACGGACACGACCTGCATCAAGACCATCGTTCAGACCTGGGGTCTGCGCGCCTGGCGGCGCCCGATCACGGATGCCGAGGTCACCAGCCTGACCAAGGTCGTCACGGATGCAATGGGCATGGGTGTCGACGGCGCGGGTGGCATTCAGCAGCTGGTCACCACCATGCTGGCGTCTCCGATGTTCCTGTTCCGTATCGAGTATGACCCCAATCCGACGTCGACGACGTCGCACGCCCTTGATCCTTACGAGCTGGCCTCGCGCCTGTCGTACCTGCACTGGAGCTCGATGCCGGACAAAGCCCTATTCGACCTGGCGGCCTCGGGCGACATCTCCAAAGACGCCACGCTGACCGCTCAGGTGGACCGCATGCTGGCTGACCCGAAGGGTCAGACGTTCACCCAGGAATTCGCCGGCCAGTGGCTGGGCATGGACACGCTGCTGACGCACGCGGTTTCAGCGGCGGCTTTCCCGTCCTTCAACGATCCCCTGAAACAGGCCATGTACCAGGAGGGACTGCTGTACTTTCAGGAGTACCTGTCCGGCACGGCTCAGATGAAGGACTTTTTCACCAACAAAGTTAACTTCGTGAACAACGCGCTCGCTCCGCTTTATGGCGTTGCGGGAATTAACGGCGCGCCGCTTCAGAAGGTGACAAACATGGCCCCGAATCGGATGGGCTTCATGGGCTTGGCCAGCTTCCTGACTCAGTCGTCGCTCGACTATCGAACGGCGCCGACGCTGCGTGGATTTTGGGTGCTCGAAAATCTTCTCTGCCAGAACATTCCGCCGCCCCCGCCGAACGTTCCAAAGCTGGACGGCGCCAGCACCACAGCGATGATGATGGCGCAGTCTGAAAACGTGGCCGTACGTCTGGCCGCACACCGCATGCAGGACTCTGGCTGTATGTCCTGCCACTCGATCCTCGATCCGATCGGACTTGGGTTGGAGACCTTCGACGCCATCGGCCAGTACCGCGCCAAATATGACAATGGCGACACCATCGACCCTTCTGGCGTCTTTGACGGCAAGCCGTTCACCGGCCTCCCTCAGCTGACTGCGATGTTGTCCGATCCGTCCAGCACGTACGCCGAGGAACTGAAAGAATGCTCCACCAAGAAACTGATGACGTACTCGCTTTCGCGCATCATGGGTGATGCGGACCAGCCCTATATCAAAAAGATCGCCTATGACTGGGGCGGTGGCAGCATGAAAGACCTATTGAAGAAGGTCGTCCTCAGCCAACCGTTCCGAAATCGCCACGGCGAAACGGCGATGTAAGCGGCTGGTCGGCGGCCTAACAACGGTCCGCACATAGATACGCGCAGAGCAATCGCCGCGGACTACCTGCAATGGTGGCCGCGGCGATTCGCATTTGGTGGCTTTGGTTCGTTTTGGATGCGCAGTGCCACCGCTGTGCTCCCGATACAGCGGGCACGTGCAGCGACGGATTGGGAGAGCAGCACGGGCGACGGCTCCTAGGCTGTCTCCAGTGGGGATAACGTCGCGGCGGCAACAACTAGAAGTCGTTGATCACCTCTCCCTCCGGTGTCGCTCACGCGTTCCCGTCTTCGTTGCTGACCCTAATGGCCGCCGCCGCGGTACTTCTTGAAATCGGCGATGAATGGCGCAGCGCCAAAAAAAAGCGGGCTACTTCACCGGCGGGGGCTCGGTCCCGTCGCGAACATGCCCCTCCGCGATCTGGGCGTCATCAATGATCTGCTCGGCGGCGCCCAGGCGCCGCTTCACCGTCGAAAGAGACACGTTCAGTTGAGCGGCGATCTCGTCCAGTTGCAGTCCTTCCACCCGACGCAACAGAAAAGCGGTCCGCGACTCGTCGTGCAGCCGATCGACGACTGCATAAGCGGCCTTCAGTTCTGCGGCGACTTCAGGAGAAACCGTCCGCGCCACCAAATCATCAAGGTCGGCCGGATCACGGTTCAGCAAACCGAGTCGCGCCAGCAGGTGACGACGGCGAAAGACTTTGTGCGCGGTGCCGACCACGATCGCCGACAGCCAGGAGGCGAATGCCGCGGGCACTTTCAGCTTGTCCAGCGATTGCAGCGCCTGGGTGAAGCTGTCCTGCACCAGATCGTCCAGGTCCGAATCTCTGCCCATGAGGGCCAGCGCCAAGGCGCGAACCCGCGGGGCATGCCGGCGAAACAGCATCTCCATTGCTTCGACAGTGCCCCGCTGCGCCTGGATTACAAGCGCCGCATCGGTCGGCCCGTTACCCGGTGTTGCCATGGCCATCCGCATCAGTGTTTCTCCGCCGGCCTTGTCAGGCGGCGCCGCCACGAATGACGACCCCGAGCGCGCTCGATCCTACCGAGCGCCCATGTTCGACAGAGCCATTCCAATGCCTTATTAGACGGCCTGGGCCGATTCGACAGGCAGTGAAAGTGGGTGAGGGGCTCCCGGATTGCCCTGGCAAATAGGCGATCCCCACAAAGTACGGCGACGCCACAGCGGTCAGACCACCCATCTTCGTAAGCCGCCCGGTGGTCGCATCTACCTGGAACCACAGGATCCCCTCTCCACCGGCGCCCTGCTGATTCGCAACCAGGAGAAAACGGCCGCCTGGGTCCATGGCTATGCTGCGGGGCGTGGACTGGCCCCGCCGCCGGTTTTCGAACCCCATCACGGTCATTTGGCCAGCACCGTCCAGGCTGAACATCGCCACGCCGTCGTGCCCGCAGTTCGACCCATGGCGTCGACCGCATTTGAAACGGTGCCAGCGTGCCCAAATTCGTCAGTGGCATAGACACCACCGTTTCGCCTTGCTGGCTCACCCAGAAAAAATCGACAGAAGCGCCATGAAACTTAATGAATCGAAGCCCCGGCCGCAGTAACCAGTGAACGGAGTACCACCATCACGCCCGCTGCTGACAAACCAGACGAGTGGACGCTTTACGCCAAGCACCGCGCGCATCTGACCGCCGCGCTGATGGAGTCGGGCGGCGACCCCAACCGCCGTCTTTGCTTGCTGGGTGCCGGCCGTTGCAATGACGTTGATTTGAACGCGCTGCTGGCATCGTTTTCCGAGATTCATCTGGTGGACATCGATGCAGCGGCGCTGAATGCGGCAGTCGGTCGGGTCCCGGCATCAGCGCGCCAGCGCCTGCCGCGACACGCCCCGGTGGATCTTTCCGGTCTGTCGCACCGGTTGACGGCTTGGAAAAAGAAACCACCCACCCTGACCGAGATCCAGACGAACAGCACCGCCACCGTCGCCGCCAACGTCGCCCACTTGCCCGGGCCCTTCGACGTGGTGGTTTCGGCCTGCATGCTGACGCAGATGTCTTTTCATTTGTCGGACGTCCTCGACCAACAGCACCCCATGCTGGGCGCCATTCGTCAGGCGTTGCTGGTGGCGCACCTTGGAACCCTGCTTGAGCTGACCGCCCCAGGCGGCGAAGCGATGCTGATCTGCGATCTGACGTCATCCAGCTTTTATCCGCTGGACGACCGACCCGCCGGCGGCGATCTGCGCGCGACAATGGACGATGTGCTGGCGAAGAACGCGTTCTATGTCAGCGCCAACCCGACTTTGATCAGGCGCCTTCTGCGCCGAGAGGATGGCTTGCGGGGGCGCGGGGGCGAACCGACGCTGATCGATCCCTGGCTGTGGACCGGCGGCCCGCAGCGCACGTATCTGGTGTACGGCCTGCGCATCAAGCGGGCGTAATCATCATCAGAGCCTAGCCTCTCGTCGACGTTCAGAAAAATCCTGCGCTCCGCACTCTCGGGGGCTGCCGCGCGCTCAATCGGACGCCGCAACAATACCAGCCGGCCTTCAGGAACCGCGGCACCAGCAGTACCGAGACGGTCCAGTTGATCTCGTCGGCCGTCTTCTGGGATGACCAGGGCGAGCCAGGAGCACCGGGGTCAGCCGCCGCTTTGTTCGTCGCGCTGGCGCCAGGAGAGATTCAGATCCTGGCGCCAGAGTGACGATCGCGCTATTGGCGGCGCTGGCGGCGTATCAACAAGCCCAACGCAAAGGCGAACAGTCCGACTGGCGCTGCGCCGCCCAGCGGCGCGCCCGCCCCGAGGGCACAGCCCGAGCTGGTGGACACGCCGGGCGCATTGCCGCCGCTGGCGCCTCCGGCGCCGGTATTGTTCCCGGTTGATCCGCCGCTGACACCGCCGGTGGTTGATCCCCCGCTGCCGCCACCATTGTCGCCGCCGCTGCCGCTAGCCGGCGGCATCGTGCTGCCGCCGCTGCCGCCGCTGGTCCCGCCCGTCGAAGCATCGATGCTCGCCATCGGCGCGTCGGTGCTGGCGTCCTTGACCGCGCCGCCGTCAACGCCAGGCTCCGGCGTCGAGCCGGTGTCCGGGATGATGCTTGGATCGTACTTCGCTCCCATCGACACCTGAACCATGGTGATGCGCACGGTGGTCGGCGTGGTCAGGTTCATCAGCGCGGGAAAGTTGGTGATGTGGCCCGAGCCGCTGCCATTGATGGTGTAGACCAGATCGACCTCTTTGACGCCGGTCTGCCATTGGAGGGTGCTCGCTTGAAAGAACGTGTGCATGTCGGCGTCCCGTTCGTAGACGCCAACCTTGGTGTAATAGTCGGTGTAGGGGCAGCCGTAGTGGCCAGCATTGTCCACGTAACACAACGCCCAACCCGCCATCTGGCCGCCGGGCGGCTTGTCGATGACCTCGGCGCGAATATGGACAGTGCCATCTTTGTAATTGACCGGTGTGACCATGTCGGTCGGTCGCATCTTGTTCAAGAAATTTTTCTCGGTGACATAGAAATGCGATTTGTCCGGCTTGGCGTTCTCCGCGTCATCCCAGGTGTACGTGAACATGGCGTCGAACAGCATGAATTGATCGGCCCGCGCGCGGGACGACACCAGCGACAAAACGCCACCCAGCGCCACGGCCGCGAGATTGATTCGACTTCGACGGGACAGTTGGAATGAGGGGTCGGCGAAACGCATTACACGCCTCCGGCGCAGTCGCAACGATGGAGCTCGAGACAATCACGAGCCCGAAAGGGGAAACTCACGATAGAAAGATTTCGGGACCAGCGCAAGGAAGAAGCGGGAAAAGGCCTGGATTTCAAATGAGATTGATCGATTTTAGCGCTTCAATACCACCCACTTTCTGAGCTGCGCCGCGACTTGGCTCCCTTCGGTGGCCAACAAATGCACGCGCAATGCACGGCCGAGTTGTTTGAGAATTGATGGCCATTCTTATTGCCGATTTCTTCGCGGTCATTTGCCATTTTATGGCCACAGTGACTTTCACGATATTTGTTGGGCTTGCGTAACGAACCCTCAATCCCGGTGCGCGAAGTTTTCCTGGAGATCAGGAAAACCGGAAATTACCAATGGGCGCGCGGAGGCAAAACGATGGCGCCGGATTTCTATCGCCGCGGTCATGGGCTAAGGTGCGGCTCCACCAAGGAGGGACTATGCGAATTGACCGAATGATCGGGACCTGTGCTGTGATGTTGCTGCTGCCAGTTGTGGCTCGCGCTGACGACAAGCCGGCAGCCGCCGCCAAACCCGCCGCGCCAGCCGCGGCCAAACCCGCCGCTGCCGCCCCGGCCGCTGCGGCTCCTGCGGCACCGCCAACCCCTGCCCCGGCAGCGGAATTGGACGCGTTCATGAAGGGATTCGACGGCAACTGGAAATGCGAAACCAAGTTCGCGCCCAATGCCTTCGGTCCCGGCTCGCCCGAGATGACCACCAAGTCGACGGTGAAGATCAAAAAAGATCTGGGTGGGTTCTGGTGGCGCGGCGAGTATGAGTTGAAGAAGACCAAGACCATGCCGGGATTCAAAGGCTACTTCTTCGTCGGTTTTGATCCGGGCACCAAGCAGGCGCTCATCACCGGCATCGACAACATGGGCGGCCTGGCCAGCGGCAGCGGCCCCATCACCGGCAATTCGGCCACCTTCGTCGAAGAAGGCTTCATGGGCGGTCAGAAGGTGAAGACCCGCGAAGTAATGGAGACGAAGGACAAGGGCGCCTTCCACAAGTTCGAGGTCGATTTCGGCAAGGGTTATCAGCCGATGGGCGAGGATAGCTGCAAGAAGTAGAGGTTTCTCGTCACGCCGGGATCGCCGCGCGCGACCCGGCGTGAGTCCTGTCGCTAAATTGTTGCGCGCAACGTGCGGGAAGATCGACAGTCTGGTCTCGTTTCAGTAGAACCAAGGCACGCCGAGACGTGACAAGCAGGGGGACGTCACAGTCGGCAATGTCTCATTCAGGAGGCCCGTCATGTCTGTCGATCACTCCCGCTTCAAGCTTGGTAAGAAAGCTGCCCGCCCCGATGCGCGCACGTTGCAGATGGCCAACTATCTGGCCTTGCCGACCATCCCGGCGGCGTGCGACTGGACCAAGAAAGCCGCGTCATCCTGGGGGATGATGCTGAACGATAAATTGGGCGACTGCACCTGCGCGGCGGTCGGACACATCACCCAAGCCTGGACCGCCAATGCCGGACCTCACGAACTGACCATCTCCGACGGTGACGTCGAGAAGGCGTACGAGGCGGTCGGTCACTACAAGCCCGGCCATCCCAATACCGATCAGGGCGCGGTGGAAATGGACGTGTTGCAGTACTGGCGCAAGCACGGGATCGGCGGCCACAAGATCAAGGCCTACGTCGCTTTGGAGCCGAAGAACCATCAGCACGTCATGGCGGCGGTTGATCTGTTCGGCGGCTCGTACATCGGCCTGTCGCTGCCGGTGTCAGCGCAAAAGCAGACTGTGTGGTCGGTGCCGCCCGGCGGGGCCAGTGGCACCGGCGCGCCCGGGTCGTGGGGCGGACACGCGGTGGTGATAGAGGCCTACGATGCCCACGGCCTGACGTGCATCACCTGGGGTCAGCCCAAGCGCATGACCTGGTCTTTCTGGGACACCTACTGCGACGAAGCCTACGCGATGCTGTCGGATCTGTGGGCGCCCAAGTCCAAGGAGGCGCCGTCGGGTTTTGACCTGGCTGCGCTGAACGCCGACCTGAAGGAAGTGACCGGCTAGCTCGGCTGTCACGGCCCACCGGCAATGCCGGTTGGGCAGTTTGATCGTTAGCCGTCTCCGCGGCGCCGGCCAGTGGTTGCGTCAGGGCAGGCGCCGTCAGCGGCGGCGGCGCGCCCAGCACGGCCACCACATCCAACTTGGCTCCCGGCTCGCCGCGAATGGTTCGTGTCCATGGCGCACCACCGCCGGAAGACTGCACGGCCACCAGATGCGGTCCGGAATTCACCACCGCCGGCTGGGCCAGCGGCGCGTGCCCTACCTCGACTCCGTCGATCGACACGGAAGCATCGGGAACGTCGGCGGTGATCTGCACCAGCGTGACGTGAGGCCGAAGCGCATCGATGCGGATGCGAGCGTCGGCCCGGCGGGCGGCCAGATCGGTGGTCGCCTCGGCGATGTAGATGCGATGGGCGCGAATGGCCTCGGCGGGGCGATTCAATCCTTCCTGGGCCAGGCCAATGTTGAATTGGATCTTGGCGCTGGCAACCAGCCGGTAAGGCATCGGTGAACCTCTCCAACGCGGCGGCGAATTCTTTCTTGTCCAGCAGCTTGGCGCCTTCCTGGAGCAGTGTCGTGGCGCGTTTTTTATCGGCCGAGGTATCGGCGCGGCTGGCCGTCGCCCACCCCGCCAACAGTGAGACCAGCACAACCCCGAGAATCATCCGGGAACCGGAGCGGGCTTTTCTTAAGGAAGCAATATCGACTCGTTTGCATCCCAATCTTTGCTGTTTCGGCACGGCGGCCCAAGCGGAGAGGTCGTGCCAGATCCACGAAATTTCCCGCAAAAAAACCATAAACGACGCACCGGACCGCCGCCGGTCCGTGCTATTGATCTCGTCGATGCGTCCCTGTTGGCACCTGCGGCAGGGACGCGCGGCGCTGCTGACCGCCGCGATCGCCGCCGCTGGCTGCGGCGCCGAACAAGCGGATCTCACCGGCGTGATGATCAGCGACGGCGCCGCCGCGTCCGACATCGTCACCGGCATCGATCAGGCGCCCGCGCCCGACGACAGCGGCCCCCCAGGACCCATTGTGACGCCAGACGCCGGTGGTGGCACGGTGGACACGGCGATCAGTATGCCGCCGCCCGACGGCGGAACAGCGCCGTCCGACGTCCCTCCGCAAGACAGCGTGACCACCCCTGACCGCCCGGGCGGCATTCTTTTGCCGTGGCCCGCAGCGGTCGCCATCGTCGGCGCCGTCAAGCCGCCGACGTTTCCAAACAAGACCTGCGCGCTCGGTGATTACGGCGGCAACGGCGACGGCGTCACCGACAATACCGCGGCCTTCGCCGCCGCCATCGCTGCCTGCAGCAAGGCTGGCGGTGGCCACGTCACCGTGCCGGCTGGAACGTTCGTCACCGGCGCGATCGCCCTGCTGGACGACATCGATCTGCATATCGACGCTGGCACCACCCTCGCCTTCAGTGGCGATGAAACCAAATACCCGCTGGTCCTGACCCGCTATCAAGGCATCGAGCTCATGAACCGCTCGCCGCTGATCTACGCTTTCGGGCGCAAGAACATTGCTGTCACCGGCGCGGGGGTGCTGGACGCGGCGCAGACGGTTTCGTGGAACGTAACGGACGACAGCGCCTGGACCACGCTGATGGGCTGGGGCGCAGACGGCACACCTGTCAAACAGCGCGTGCTGCCCGCCGGCAGCCGCCTGCGGACGTCGGTGGTGATGCCGTATCAAAGCCAGAACGTCTTGATCGCCGGCGTGTCCGTGAAGAACTCACCGTTCTGGCAGATCCACCCCACGCTGTCGACGAACGTGACTTTGCAAGACGTCACCACCGCCAGCAGCGGCACCGAAGCTACCGGCCTGGTCATCGAGTCCAGCAATGACGTCGTGCTGCAGAACGGATCTTTCGTGGCGGGTTCGGACTGCGTCGCGCTGAAATCCGGCCGCGACAACGACGGCCGCCGGGTCAACGTTCCCACCAAGAACGTGGTCTTGATTCACGTGCGCTGCCAGGGTGCGGGCGGCCTGCTGGCAGTGGGCAGCGAAGAAACGGGTGGCGTACAGAATATCTACGCGTCCGATCTGGCGACGATGGGGACCGGCATCGACACGGTGCTGTTCATGAAGGCGACGCCCACGCGCGGCGGCGTGGTCAGCGATCTGTTCTTGGACGCGATCAACGCGAGCAGCCTGCGCGGGACCTTCTTTGTCGCCACGCTGACATGGACGGGCTTGACCACCGGCGACTTCCCGGCGACGTTTGGTCCGGTCAGCATCAGCCATGTCACGGTCGACGGTGCTGCGCGCGTGCTGGACGTGGAAGGATTGGCGGTCAGCTTGCTCGGCCCGTTCAACATCAGCGAGGCCACTTTCACCAAGATCGGGCAAGCGACCAGCACCGTCAGGTTCACCAAAGCGGTGACGTACGCCGGGGTCACCGTCAACGGCGTGGCCGTGAACTGAAGCCCGGCGACGAGATCTTTACCATCGTCGCGGCACGTAATAAGCGCCGCGCTGGCGCGCCGCGAATTGCGCAGCCGGCGCGTCCGACTATCATGGCCGGGTGATCGGGAGCTGTCGTCGACGATGGCGGCGCGGCCGCAGCGACGGAAGTCAGGCGGCGGCCGTGCTGGTCGTGGCGCTGGCGATGACGGCGTCGCTGGTGGCGCGGGCCGATGACGAGCAATCGCCGCCCGAACTGACGCTGAGCTGGCGGGCGCCCGCCGACTGCCCCAGCGCTGCCGACGTCGAAGGACAGTTCGCGCGCTTGCTGGGCGGCGTCCGGCGTAAACCGAGCCCCAAGCACCTTGACGCCACCGCAACCGTCACGCGCACCCGCGGCGACACCTGGAGCGTTCAGTTGCGGACGATGCTGGATGGTGTGCCCGGCCAGCGCACGCTGGAAGGCGATTCGTGCTGGACCGTGGCCTCCGCCGCGTCGTTGATTCTGGCGCTGACCATCGATCCAAACGCGGTGATCGACCTGCCGCAGCCCCTGAAAGCACCGTCGCAGGCGACGCCACAGGCGCCGGACATCAAACCGCTGACACGCGCTCCGCTGCCGGCACCGTCGTTTTCGTGGCAGCCGTTCGCGCGCGCCTTTGGCGGCGTGACGCTGGCGTTGTTGCCGGAACCGGCGTTGACCGGCGGGCTGGCGGCGGGTCTGCGCCGCGGACGCTGGCGCGCCGAGCTGTCGGCGCTGGGCACCGAGGAACGCCAGCACACCACCGCCGACCGGCCGGCGGCCGGCGGAAACTTTCGCCTGTGGGCCGGGGGAGCGCGCGCCTGCGGCGACGGCAGCGCCGCGGGCGGTGTGGGCGCGCGCATTTTCCCCCGCCTGTGCGCCGGCGGCGAGGTCGAACGCTTGACCGGCCGCGGCTTCGGGGTCAGCGCGCCGATGTCCAATGGCGTGACCATCGGCGCCGGGACCGTCGACGGCGTCCTGGTCTGGCTGCTCACCGGGCGCGTCGAGCTCGGCGTGAACGCGGGCTTCGCCGGCCGGCCCTATCACCCCACCTTTCGCCTGGGAAATGTGGGGGACGTCTTCGCCGTGCCCGCGATCAGCTGGGCAGCCGGCTTCTCCGTCGGAGTAAGTCTCTGAATTAGCGAGAATTGTCGGCCGGAACGGTCACCGCCACAAAAATGGCGTTAAAATCAACCGGTCGTGATCACGGATTGCTCCAGCGGCGGCCACAGACTGTCTTCAAGGACAGCGACGCCGCGGACCCAGCCGGCCGCAGCGGAGCGACAAGATGGTGGCTGTGGCGTTTAGGAAACCGGACGCGGAGAGCGCTCCCGGCCGGGAGGGTGTGGAGGAGATCTGTGTCGCGCATATGGATTTTGTGTGGCGTAACCTGCGGCGCTTGGGCGTGCACGAATCGTCCATCGACGACGCGGTCCAAGACGTCTTCCTGGTGGTGCATCGCCGCCTGGTCGATTTCGAAGAGCGGTCGCAAATGAAGACCTGGCTGTTTGGCATCCTGTTGCGGGTGGCCGCAACGTACCGGCGATCGGTGCAGCGCCGCCGCGAGCGCATCGCCGATACCTCACCCGTGCCTTTGGAGTCGGTGGCGGGTCCCGATGGTGACGGCCCGCTGGAGCTGGTGGCCAAGCGCCAGGCGCGCGAGCTTTTGCATCGCCTGCTGGGCGAGCTGGACGACGACAAGCGGGCCATGCTGGTCTCGGTCGACCTTGAACAGATGTCCGTGCCCGAGGCGGCCGAGTCGCTGGGGATCAACCTCAACACCGCGTACTCACGTCTACGGGCGGCGCGCGCCGCCTTCAACGAAGCGGTGGCGCGCGTGCAGATGGCGGCCGGCCTACGCGCAGCCAAGGCGGGGACGTGATGGTCGATCTCAGCGATCAGGCACGGGCCGTCCTCGACGCTGGCCGCGATCTGGACAATCCGACCAACGCCGCGCGCGAGCGGGCACGCCGGGCAGTGCTGGCCCGCATCGCCGCGGCCGGGACGGTGGCGGCGCTGTCGACCGGAGCGACCGCGGCGGCCGTGCCGACGATGAAGATCATGGTGCCGGTGATCGTGGCCCTGGCGGGCGGGGTGGGCGGCGGCGTGTGGTACCACGCCAAGCATCAAGCGCCCATTCATTCCGCAGAGGTGGTCGCGACGGTGTCGACGCGCGTGGCGCCGCCTCCGGCACCGGTCCCTGCTCTTGAGCCGCCGGCCCCAGCGCCCGAGCCGCCGGCAGCGCCGGTTCCGCCGTTGCGCGCGCACCACTGGCAGCGCGGACCGATCCGATCCGCGATCGCCACCCGCCACGTGCCCGCCGCCGCCCCGCCCAGCGACAGCCTGCAGGACGAGACCGCGCTTTTGGCCCGGGCCAACGCCGCCCTGCGCACGGGCGACACCGGCGCCGGACTGGCCTTGCTGGACGACTACGATCGCCGGTTTCCGTCGGGAACATTGCGGGAAGAAACCGCCGCCACGCGCATCATCGCCCGCTGCCAGGCGGCCATCCCAGGCACGGTCGACGCCGCCCGGCGGTTCATCGAGCAGCACCCGCACTCGCCGCTGTCATCGCGCGTTCGCTCGTCCTGTCTGATAAAACCGGAGCGGTGATTGGGCGAGCCGGTGCCGCGAAGACTGCGATCAGCGCCGCCGCGTTGCTGGCGGCGGCAGCCGCCGGCGCCGGCCTCGGCGCCGCCGGCTGCCGCGGCGACAGCGCGATCCTGATCGGCAGCGACACCGCCACCGCAGTGTTCCTCTCGCCGGCCGGCGACGACAAGAATCCGGGCACCCGCGAACGGCCCTGGAAAACGTTCGCCTACGCCCTGCCCTTGCTGCGGGCCGGCGAATCGCTGATCCTGCTCGACGGCACGTACGATCGAAGCAGCAGCGGTTACCCGAAAATCGACTGCGGCGGCGGCATCGCCAGCGGAACCGCCGACCAGCCGATCGTCTTGCGCGCCGATCACGAACGCGCGGCCTTCCTGCGCGGTGACAAGGGTGGACCGCCGTTCACCATCACCGGCTGCAGTCACTGGGTCATTGATGGGCTTCGTGCCGAGTCCGACGATTTCCCCGACGCCCCGAACACCGATGACGCCGGGTCGATCTTCGTCCTTGGCAACGACAACCACGACATCGCCCTGCATCGTCTGCTGGGACGCCACCCCAACCGCTATCGCCACGCCCACGGGCTGCGCATCGGCGACGGATCGTCGGACATCGTGGTCGAAGAGTGCGAGCTTTACGATTTTCACCACAACGCCTTCGAGACCTCGCGCACGACCGCGGTGGTGTTCCGCCGCAACTACGTCAACTCGCGCGAGACGCCCGACATCCCCGGCGGTTATGTCTCCGAGGATCCAGCGCGCGGCGATTTCGCCTTCTTCCTGGAGGAGACGCGCTTTTCCCTGGTCGAGAACAACGTGGTCGAATCGGTTCACGACGGGATCGGCATCGTCGGACGCTATCAAGGGTTGCCGTCGGACGCGCCGCCCCCGGTCGACGATCCGATCGACGGCAATCGGCTGCTGGGCAACATCGTGGTGCGGCCGGCGCGCAGCGGCGCGTACCTGGATAGTCGCTGTCTGGCCCAAATCCCCTGTCTCGATCGCCCGCGGCTGGTGGTGGGCACCGAACTGGACGGCAACGTGGTGATCGGCGGCGCCGCCGGCGTGCAGTCGGCCGGCGCGGTGGGCACGCGCATCAGCCAGTTGACGGTCATCGGCGCAGCGGCCGGCGTCCTGCTGGGGCGCGATCCCCAAAACGCCGGCGTGGCCGCCACCTCGTCGACGGTCAACGCCCTGGCGATCGGCGCGCAACAGGCGGGGTTTCAGTCCAGCGGGGAAGACCAGTGGTCGTTCGATCACTGCGCGACCTTCGGCGGCGCCGGCGCGGCCTTCGTTCCCAACGACACCCACGTCACCGATTCGCTGACCGTCGATCCGGGCCTGGGCGCGTGCCTGGTCTATTTACCGGCGCAAAGCCCGCTGCGCGGCGCGGGCCTGGGGGGGATCGACGTCGGGGCCAGTGTTCTTTTGCGCTATGAAAACGGCCTTCTCACCAGCACAAGACTGTGGGACGCCACCACGCACGCGTTTCCCTGCGGCGCATCGATCGCCGGGGTGAACGACGATCCGACCGTCGCCTGCGGCGGCGTTCACCAGCGCCTGGCGGTGGGCGTGCCCGGCTGCGACCTGCCGTAAGGCGCGTGCGGCGACGCGGCTTACGGATGCAGCGCAGAGGTGGGAATGATCGCCTTCGGCTCGCTGGCGCTGGACCAGGACAGGTGCACCAACGCCGCGCCGCCGTCGTCGAAATATTCGAGGCGCAGCGAGACCGGCTTGCCGGCCTGCAAGGGGATGCTTCCGGACTGTTGCGCGGCGGGGTGAACGGCCCAGTCGTTGATCAACTGCTGTCCGTTGATCCACAGGCGCGTGCCGTCGTCGGCCAGCGTGTAGAACGTATAGGTCTCGGAAAAGCGCGGCGTCACGGTGCCGGTCCAGCGGATGGAAAAGCCGTCGATCGGCACCCGCGGATCGGGCGAAGCCTGCCCCCAGTCGAAGTCGACGGTGGCGTCGGTGCGGGCCAGGGCCTGGTCGGTGAAATCTTCCATGTTGAAGTAGGTGCCGACCAAACCACCGCAGGCGCCTGCGGCGCAGATGGCGGGCATCGCGCACGACCCCATCGATTGCTGCGAGGCGGGAATGTTGCTGCACGTCCCGCGCGAGCTTCCCAGCGCGCACGAGCGGCAAACACCGTCGCAGGCGGCGTTGCAGCACACGCCCTGGGCGCAGACCCCCGATGCGCACTCTGACGAGGCCGCGCAGGCGGAGCCCGGCGCTCTGTGGCCGCAGGTGCCGGCCTGGCAGGTGTTGGGCGCCAGGCAGTCGGCGTCGGTGGCGCAGCTGGACTTGCACATCTGATCGGCTCCGCACAAAAACGGCGCGCACGACTGCTCGGCGGCGATGAGGCAGGTCCCGGTCCCGTCGCAAAGGGCGGCGGTGGTCAGCGACGTGCCGGCGCAGGTAGGCTGGTGGCAGATGGCGCCCGCCGGATAGCGACGGCAGCCACCGGCCCCGTCGCAGAAACCGTCGCGCCCGCACGACAGCAAGCCTTCGTCGGGACAATCGTTGCGCGGGTCGCTGCCCACCGGCGCGGGTTGGCAGCGCCCCAGGTTTCCCGGCGCTGCGCAGGTCACGCACATCCCGGTGCAAGGGCTGTTGCAGCAGATCCCTTCCACGCAGTTGTCGCTGGTGCAGTCGGTGCTGCGCAGGCAAGCACTGCCGGTGCCAGCCAGGCTGGATTCGATCGGAGCGTCGCTGATCGAATTGACCAGATCGCTGCCCGGGTCCACGTCAGGGGCGCCGGCATCGTCAGGCGGCAGCAGACCGGCGCCGGCATGCTCGGCGCCCGCGCAACCGATCGTCCAGGCCACCAGGGCGATCAGTCCGGGGGCTGCCGTTTGTCTTGAGACGAACCTTTCCACACGCCTTGGTTCTCCCATCGACGGATGGACGGCGCACCTGTAGCGGCGCCCAGCAACGCTGTGCGTGGCGCGCCGAGGATCGGTCTAGCCCGCTGCACCCAAGCTGGCGCTGACGATGGCCTGCGCTTCTTCCTGGATGCGCCGCAGGTGGTCGCGGCCCTTGAAGCTCTCGGCGTAAATCTTGTACACGTCCTCGGTCCCCGACGGGCGGGCGGCGAACCAGCCGTTTTCGGTGCTCACTTTCAGGCCGCCCAGCGCCGCGCCGTTGCCCGGCGCCCGGGTCAGCTTGGCCACGATCGGCTCGCCGGCCAGCGTGGTGGCCTTCACCTGCTCGGGGGCCAACTTTTTCAGGACGTTTTTCTGCTGCGGGGTGGCGGGCGCGTCCTTGCGTTCGTAAACCGGATCGCCAAAGCGTTCGGTCAACTGGCGATACAGCGCGCCCGGGTCGCGGCCCTCGCGGGCGGTGATCTCGGCGGCCAGCAGATCCAGAATCATGCCGTCCTTGTCGGTGGTCCACACGCCGCCGTCACGACGCAGGAGCGACGCGCCCGCGCTCTCCTCGCCGCCGAAGCCCAGCGAGCCGTCCAGCAGGCCCGGCACGAACCACTTGAAGCCCACCGGCACCTCGACCAGACGCCGCCCCAGCTCGGCGGCCACCCGATCGATGAGGCTGCTGCTGACCAGCGTCTTGCCGACGGCGGCGTCCGACCGCCAGCCGCTGCGCTGCCGAAAAAGATACCAGATGGCCACCGCCAGATAGTGGTTCGGGTTCATCAGGCCGGCGCTGGGCGTGACGATGCCGTGGCGATCGCAATCAGTGTCGTTGCCGAAGGCGATGTCGTAGCGATCCTTCAACTTGATCAGCGACGCCATGGCGTACGGCGACGAGCAGTCCATGCGGATGCGTCCGTCCTTGTCGACGGTCATGAACCCGAACGTCGGATCGACGACGTCGTTGACCACCTCGATGTGGAGGCGGTGGCGCTCGGCGATGGGTGCCCAGTAAGCGACGGCGGCGCCGCCCATCGGATCGACGCCCAGGCGAAGGCCGGCGCCGCGAATGACGTCGAGATCGATCACGCTGCCCAGATCGTCGACGTACGTGCCGACAAAATCATAACGGCGCGTGGTCGACGCCTTCCGGGCCGTCGACCAGGGCACGCGGCGCACGTCGCGGTTCTTCGTCGCCAGCAATTCGTTGGCCATTGCCTCGACCTCACCGGTGATGTCGGTGTCGGCGGGGCCGCCGTTCGGCGGATTGTACTTGAAGCCGCCGTCCTCGGGCGGGTTGTGCGACGGGGTGATGACGATGCCGTCGGCGAGGCGGGACGTGCGTCCGCGGTTGGCGGCCAGGATGGCGTGCGACACCGCCGGCGTCGGCGTGTAGCCGCCGTCGCGATCGATCATCACCTCGACGCCGTTGGCGGCCAGCACCTCGAGCGCGCTGATAAAAGCCGGTTCGGACAGCGCGTGCGTGTCCATGCCCAGAAACAGCGGCCCGTCGATGCCAGCTTTCTTCCGGTAGACGCAGATGGCCTGCGTGCAGGCCAGGATGTGGTCTTCGTTGAAGGCGGCGTTCAGCGACGAGCCGCGGTGGCCGGAGGTTCCGAAGGCGACGCGCTGGGTGCTCTCGGCCGGATCAGGCTTGGTGGCGTAATACGCGCTGACCAAACGCGGAACGTTGACCAGGATCGATCGGGGAGCGGGCTTTCCCGCCAGCGGCTGCGTGGACACTCGAGACCTCCTCGGTGAAGAAGCCCGAGCATGCGCAGCGACGCGCCTCCTGGCAAGCGCCCGCTATGGCGAAATCACACCGGCGCAATCGCCGGCGCAAGTGAACGTCGCCGACAGGCAGGATTTGTCGCCAATGCAAGTCTCGCAGGCGTCGGCCTTCATCTTCTTGGTGGCGTCATCCTCGGCGTTGGCCCGGCACATATCACGGCATTTCCCCACGTCGAAGCCGGAGTTGTAGCAGTCGGCGTAGCGTTGACAGACCTGCTGGCAATCATAGGCGGTCGCGACGCTGTCACAGGCGCCGATCCCCATCGCCGCCGCGATGAGGCCGGCCGCGCCGAGCAGCAATGCTCCAGTGGATTTTGTCTGCCCGCTGCCCGTATCCCATTTCTTTTTCGGTTCGCTCATGAACCCGAATATTGGGCGGGGCCGGACCAAGGCAAGTGGCGCCCGAAAAGCGCGGGGCGCTTTTCTTGAACGTTGTTCAATAAGAATCGCGCAGCGACGTGACGCGCAGCCCGCGGCCCAGCGCGGCGGCGTCCACCGCGCCCCTCGCCGCTGGCCGCCAGCCGACGGTGGCGGTCTCGCCCGGAAGCAGATCGAAAAAGTTGTCGGTGAACGCCCCTTCGCCGGCGTCGGTCTGCAGCCACACGGCCCAGGCCAGCCGGCGCGCCGTCACCCGCACCACCGCCGCGCCGTCGTGCGCCTCGACGGCGGTCGTCAGCTCGGGCGCGGGCAACGTCAGGTCGCGCGTCTTGACGAACGTCAGAATATTTCGTGAAAGGCGCTGGCCGTTCTGGTCGAGCTCGGCCACCAGAACCACCTGGCTGGGATCGGCGCCGCGCAGGGCATCGCGTTTGGACAGCGTCTGATAGACGTGGCTGCTATTGGCGGCCACAGTGACGGTCGTGTCCTTGCGCCAGCGCTCGCGCCCGTCAAAGTCGATCAGCCGCAGCGATAGCTGGGCCGGCGTGTCGGTCAGGCGATCGGACACGGCGTAGACGCGCACGTTGCCTTTTTCGATCACCGGGCTGACCAGCACCGGCGCGAAGAATCGCCGGGCGTAATAGTGCAGCGCCTTCCAGCGCCCGAAATAATCGATGCCCGACCAGGACGCCACCGGCCAGCAGTCGTCAAGCTGCCAGTACAGACTGCCGGCGTTGTACGGCATGCGCCGGCGGTGCGCCTCGGCGCCGAACTTGATCACCGTCGCCTGCAGCACCTGGCTGACGTACAGGAACGACGCAAAATCCTTGGGCGGCCGAAAATCGCGAGCCATGTACGTGCGGATCAATTGGTTGCCGCGCGGGTGGCGCTGGTGCGATTGCATCACTGGCGAATCGATGCGCAGATCGCCGGGCCCGGCATAGCGATTGACCGTAGACAGCTCGGGGAATGACTGGAACCCGTATTCGCTCATGAAGCGCGAGACGTTGTCGGCGTACTTGGTGTACGGCTCCTCGGCGTGCCAGACGCCCCAGTAGTGCATGTCGCCCCAACCTTGCTTGTTCGCCGGCACCGCGTCCTCGTTCGCGCTGGGCGAGCTGCGCGTGTAAAAGCGGCCCGGATCCTCGGCGGCGATCACCGCCGGCAAAAGCTGGTGAAACAGATGCTGGTAGTCGGCCCACAGCTTGTCCTGCACCGCGCGCGACAGGTGAAACTTCCACGCCCAGCCCCACCCTTGCCAGGCCGCCTCGATCTCGTTGTTGCCCGCCCACAGGCAAAGACAGGGGTGGTTGCGCAGGCGGCGCACCGCCTCGATCGCTTCCTGACGGACGTTGGCCAGGAAGGCGTCGTCGCCGGGGTACATGCTGCAGGCGAACATGAAGTCCTGCCAGACCAGGATTCCCAGGCGATCGCACTGCTCGTAAAAGGCGTCGTCCTCGTAGATGCCGCCGCCCCACACGCGCAGCATGTTCATGTTGGCGTCGGCCGCCGCCTGCACCAGCGCGCGCAGACGTTCGGGCGTCACGCGGCTGGGAAAGCTGTCCGACGGAATGTAGTTGGCGCCCTTCATGAACACCGGCACGCCGTTGACCTTGATGGTGAAGCTCTTGCCGTCCTTGTCGCGACGGTGCACCACCTCGACGGTGCGCAGGCCGATCCGCGTGGCGGCCCCGGCGCGCGCTTGCCCGTCGGTCGACAGCGCCACGGCGATGTCGTACAGGCGCGCCGGCCCGAGGCCATTCGGCCACCACCTTTGCGGGTGAGCGATGCTGACCGGAACCACGACGTGGTTGATGCCAGGCTGTAACGCTTTCGTCGCCCGGGCGGCCGGCGCTCCGTCGACGGAAACGGTCAACTCGGCGGTCGACGCGCGCGTGGCCGGGACCGTCACGTCCACAGTCAGCGCGGCGGCATCGTCGGCCAAACGATCCTGGACCACGCGCACGTCCTCGATGCGCGCGCTGTCCCAGGCGCGCAGCAGCACCGGCTTCCAGATCCCGCTCGTAACAAAGCGCGGACCCCAGTCCCAGCCATAGTGGTACGGCGCCTTGCGGGTGAACATGCTGACCATCTCGGGCGCCTGATCGTTGACCGCCGGCAGCACGTAGCCCAGACGATCGTAAGCCGGCTTGACGGCGGCGATCGGCGAACGAAAACGCACCACCACCTCGTTGTCGCCGACGTGCAGGCGCGCTTTGACGTCGACCGCCCATTGCCGGAACATGTTGTTCGCGGTCAGGACCGACGTGCCGTTGACGAAGACCTCCGCGTAGGTGTCGAGGCCCTTCCACCACAGCTCGACGCGTTCGTGACCGAGGAGCGCCGCGTCCGCCACCAGCGTGGTCTTGTATTCCCAGTCGGCCTTCTCGATCCACTGCAGATCTTTTTCATTGGTGCCGGCGAACGGATCGGGGATGCGGTGGTTCGCCAGCAGATCGGTGTGCACGCAGCCCGGCACCGTCGCCGGCATCCAATCGGCGGCGGCGGGTTTTGTCGCGGGCGCCGCCGCTTTGATCTGCCGGAACCACCAGGGCCCGGGCAGCGCGGTCGCCGTCAACGCCGTCAACGCCGTCCCCGCCGCGCGCGCTGACGCGCTCCAGCCAGCGACGCCAGCGCAGGCCGCCACCACCAGCAACAACCGGCGGGCATCAGCGCCCGGTCGGCAGCTCGACCACAAAGGTGGATCCTTGCCCGGGCATGCTCTTCACGGTGACGCGGCCGCCTTGCGCCTCGACGATCTGGCGCGTGATCCACAGGCCCAGCCCAAAACCGCCGTACCGTCGCTCGGAGACCACGCGTTCGAAGCGTTGAAAGATCCGCCCCTGGGACTCCGGGGCGATGCCGATTCCTTGATCGCGCACGCTGACCCGGGCCAGACCCTCTGTCGATTCAGCGCTCAACGATACCGGCCGCTGGGCGCCGTACTTGATGGCGTTCGACAGAAGATTGGTCAGCACCTGGTCAAGGCGCGCCCGATCCCAGCGGCCGATGATGGCGCTCGGCACACTCACCTCGACCGCTGTCCCCAACTTAGCGCTCTCGTCTTCCAGTCGCTCGACCACTTCCTGCACCACCTCGCCGAGATCGACGTCCTCGACGTCGAACGACATCCGTCCCGCCGAGATGCGCGAGATGTCCATCAGGTCGTCGATCATCTTGGCCAGGCGGACCGTCTGCTGTTCGATCACCGTCACCCGGTACGCCGCCCGCGACTGATCGCTGGCCTCGACGCCGCCCCGCTCGATCGCCCGCAGCATGCTCTGCGACTGCAACCGCAGCGTGGTCAGCGGCGCCTTCAACTCGTGCGAGGCGACGGAGACGAAGGAGTCGCGCAGGCTGACAGCCTCCTGCGCTTGCGCGTAAAGGCGGGCGTTGTCCAGGGCCATCGCCGCCCGCCGGCCCAGGTCTTCCATCAGGGCCAGGTCCTGGACGCTGTAGGCCGGCACGCGGGCCACGGTCATCCAGCCCAGCACCCGACCGCGCGCGATCAGCGGCACCACCAGCGCCGCGCGCACGCCCATCTGTTTCATCAAAGCCTGATGCTGGTCGTCCAAAGCAACGGTCGCGATCAACTGATCGGTGATCTCGTTGCGCACGCCGCACCGCTCGGCCACGGCCTGACGGACGACCGGCGATGCCTGGCCTCGGGGCGGGTAGGCGCGCAGCTTTTCGGCCAGGTCGGCCTGCGCCGGATCGGCGTGGGCCAAGATGGCCCGCGTCGGCTGTTCCTGATCGTTGTCCGGGTCGATGAGATCGATCGTGCACCAGTCGCCCAGCATGGGCACGCTGAAGCGGGCCATCGCCTCGGCCAGGGCCACCGACTCCAGCGACGAGCCCAGCTGCTCGGCGGTGTCGGACAGAAAGTGGGTCCAGGCCTCGCTGTTCTCGGCGGTCAGGCGCCCCCGCTGCTGGGCTCGCACCACCAGCGCCACCACCAGGCTGATCACCATCCCGGCCAGCAACAACGTCACCGCCAACCTGCGCGGGTACGGCGCGTCCAGCGCCGGCAAGCTGCCAAAACGCATCTCCCAGTTGCGGCCCGCCACCGGCACGGTCACGCTCATCGCCAGCCGCGTCCCGCGCCCCGGATCGTCGTCGCCCGGGTCAGACGCGAACAATGGCTGGCCGGCCAGTCCCTCACGATCGTCGATGCGCAAGGCCAGTCCGCGGTCCTCGTCGGCGTGGAAAAGGCCTTGAAACAGGTCCTGGGATCGAAACCGCGTGTACACGAATCCCAGCAGATCCTGCCGCCGCTGTTGCACCGATGGGGGAACGCCGCCGCCGCGATAGATGGCCACGAACAGCAGGAAGCCGCCCTGACGCTGATCGGCCTTCGCCAACGTCGGCTTGACCCGGTCTGACGCGGTAGCCATGCCGGTGTCGCGCGCTTCGAGGATGGCGGCGCGCCGGATGGTCTCGCTGCACATGTCGAAGCCCAGGATCGCTTTGTTCGTCGCCGGCGGATCAACGAAGGTCACCGCGCAGGCAGCGTCGTTGTCAGCGCCGGGCCAGATGTGAAAACCCGCCGCGACCTGATCGCCGCCGCGCAGGGCACCGACGACGCGCTCGCGATCACCGGCCGACACCGCTTGCAGATAGCCGATGCTCTGCACGCCCGGGTGGCGGTGCTGGATATCCAGATTGTCGATCCAGCGCCGCAACGCCGAGGGATCGCCAGGATCGACCACCGAGAACAAGGCGCGCGCTGCCAGCAAGATATTCACGTAGGTGTCGAGGCGTCCGACGATGCGATCCTGCGTGACCTGCACCTCGCGCCTAAATCGTTCGGTGTCGCGATCATCCTGGGCCCGGGCCAGAGCAAACACCGCCCCCACCGTCGACAGCATCAACACGCCGGCGACGGCGAATGGCAGCACCCGCCGCCACCCGATCGAACGATGCGGGCCGACGACCGCGGGCACAGGCGGCGTCACCGCTCGCCGGACCCCGGAGGCCGTCGCATCAAAACCGCTCATGCCCGCGGTTATCGTGGCGCACATCGGCCGGCAGAACAAGAACGCAATCGCGAAACCAGCCCGTGGCGGGCGCCTTCATCGAACGGCGTTTCGAATCAGGCTGCGCAGGTTGGGAAAGTCGATCGGCTTTTCCACGCGCGGGTTCGGCACCCGATCAAGGAAATCGCGGGCCCGCGGGGTGAACGCGCCGCCGGTCACGAAGATCACCCGTTCTTGCTGGCCGGGCGCTACCCGCGAAAGCTCGTCGTAGAAATCCATTCCGTTCAGAACCGGCATCATCAAATCGCACAGGATGGCGTCAAAGCGCTGGCCCTGCGCCAGCAGCGCCAGCGCCTTGCGCCCGTCGACCATGCCGGTGACGTGATACTCGCCGCCGAGCGCGCGACGAAGGGCGCTGACGATCATCGGTTCGTCGTCGACGATGAGGAGGCGCTCGCCGTGCGCCGGCGCCTCCGCCAGCGGCGTTTCAGAGATGCCGGCGGGGACGTCCATTCGCACCGCCGGCAGCGTCACCCGGAACGTCGCGCCCCGCCCAGGCTCGCTGGAGACGTCGATGGCCCCGGCCATGCCTGAAATAATACCCTGGCAGATCCACAGGCCAAGCCCGGTGCCGATCCCCGGCGGCTTGGTGGTGAAGAACGGATCGAAAATACGGGACTGGATCTCCGGCGGGATGCCGTGGCCGGTGTCGCGGATCTCCACCACCGCGTGACCTGCGCCGTCGGTCCCGGTGGTCACGCGGATCTCGTGGCTCTCCGCCGCGCCTTCGGCGATAGCCTGGGCTGCGTTGAGCAGCAGGTTCAAGAACACCTGGCCGAGGCGCGATTCGTTCCCGTCGACCAGCGGCGCGTCGCCAAAATCCTTTACCAGGCGGGCGCGATGGCGGATCTCGTTCCACGCCATGTTGATCGACGATTCCAGGACCCGACGCAGGGACACCGGGCCATCGGCGGCGCTGTCGGCGCGGGCGAAGATCTTCAGATCGCGCACGATGCAGCGCACTCGTTCGGCGCCCTGGCGCGCTTCGGTCAGGGCGTCGTGCACCTCGTGCAGGCCCAGGCTGATCTCGCCCTGGATGCCGGACAGCTCGGCGATGCGGGCCGACGCGGCGGTGAACTGGCGGCGGGCGAAGTCGATGTTGGCGACGATATAGGCCAGCGGGTTGTTGATCTCGTGCGCCACGCCGGCTGCCAGCGTGCCGACCGAGGCCATGCGCCCGGCCACCACCAGCAGCTCTTCCATCTTCTTGCGGTCGCCGAGGTCGCGAATGAAAAGATAGTGGCTGCGGCGGTCGGACCCGCGCGGGCCCGCTTCCGCCGGCACCACGTTCACCTGCAACGGCACCTCGCTGCCGTCCTTGCGAAGGCCCCGCACCTCGCGCGGGCCGCGGCCAAAGTCGATCCCCACCAGCGCTTGGTCGTCCGGATGGATCAGCGCGCGCCAGGGAAGGCCCCGCAGCTCATCTTCGCTGTACCCGCTTAAGTCCACCAGCACCCGATTGACCGCGGTCAGCCGACCATCGGCATCAGCGCAGGCGATGGCCTCCGCCGCGTCGTCAAGGGCCGTCCACAACGCTCCCCCGTCGCCATCGGCACGCGTCGCTGCCGCTGCTGGTGGCGCTGGCACCGTCCGGGGTCTCCGCACGCGCGTAGGTTATCAGTTCCGCCGTCGGTGATGAAGCCTGGCGACGACAATCACCGCGCGCCGCGGCTATCAGCGCTTGAAAAAACTGGACGAAGACGAGCGCGATGGCGAACCAAAGAACGACCGGCCACGGCCTTCGTCCAGCAACTCGGCGGCCCGGGCGCGCACCTTGGGATTCGGATCGCGATGGGCCGCTTCCTTGATGACCGGGGTGGCGGCGCTGCCGGCGCGACGGAGGAAGGCCTGCGCGCGCTCGGCGGTCTTTTCAGCGCCCAGCGCCTGGACCACGGCCTTGATCAAGGCGGGATCGGTCTTCAACGCCGGGTTGGCCCGCGCGGCTTTCTCGGCGTCGGCCATCCCTTCGGCAAAACGGCGCTGCTGTAGGTTGCCAAGCGCGGCAGCGTAGTCGCCGGTCGGCGCGGCAGCGCCGGTCGACGGGGGTGGCGACGACGCAGCGACGGCCGGCGCCGGTGCAGGTCGTGACGGCGGCGGCGCCAGCGACAGCGATCGCTGCTCGACCACTCGGTGCGGCGGTGTCGGCGCTGCTGGCGTCGGGGGTGAATCGCCGCGGCGAAGCACCACGCCGATGGCCAGCGCCGCCACGGCGGCCACCGCCAGCGTGGCGCCGACCAAGCGCCCGCGCCGCCGCGCCCGCGCGCGCGACGCCGATGACGGAGGTGGCGCGGCCGGTGCGTCCGGCGTCGTTTGATCTGCGGCGCTGGGATCCGCTGCACCCCCAGTCAGCTGTCGCCCCTCCGGCGTCTGCTCCAGCGCCTGGGAAAACTCCGCCGCCGACTGGAAGCGATCCCCCGGCGCCTTGGCCAGCGCGCGCCGCACCACCTGTTCCAGCGCCTCCGACGCGTGCGCCTCGGGACGAACGGTGTTGATCGCCGGCGCCGGCGATTCCCGGTGCATCAGCAAAAGATCGCCGACGTGATCGGACAGGAACGGCTTGCGCCCGGCCAGAAGCTCGAACAGCAGCACGCCGACGGAATACAGATCCGAACGCGCGTCGATCGCGCCCTCCGCGCCGGTCTGCTCGGGAGACATGTAGCTCGGCGTCCCGATGGCCAGGCCCACGGTCATGGCCGGCCCATCTCGCAGCTTGGCCAGCCCGAAGTCCAGGATGCGCAGATGATCCACCAGGCCAGCCTCGTCGCCCAAGATCAGATTGTCGGGCTTGAGGTCGCGATGGATGATCCCCTGCGCGTGGGCGTGGGTCAGGCCGGCCAGCAGTTGCCGGACAATGCGCACCGTTCGCGCCACCGACGGTGGCCCCGCCTGCAGCACATCGCGCACCGTCGTTCCGGTGACGAAGTCCATCACCAGGTACGGCTGCCCCTCGACGCCGAAGTCGATCACCGACACGCAGTGCGGGTGGTTGAGGCGGCTCATCGCGCGCGCTTCGTTTTCGAACCGGCCTAAAAATGCCTTTTGCGCGGCGATCCACGGGTGCAAGAACTTCACCGCCACCGGGCGAGCCAGCTGCAGGCGCTCGCCCTTGTACACCACGCCCATCGCACCGGCGGCCAGCTTGCTGATGATGCGATAGCGCCCTTGCAGCACACGGCCGATGCGCGGATCGGGGGCGGACGAATCGGGCGGCTCCACGCGCCGGGACGTTATCACAGCCGCTTTCGCTGTCTCGGCGGCGCCCGGCCGCGTACCATTCCCCGCATGAGCGAGCTAGCCGACGCCATCAGCGAATCGATCGAGAAAAGCCGCGAATCCCGCCTGAACGCCATCGTCGCCCTCAGCGTCGCCGTCACTGCCACGATCACCGCCCTGTGCAATGTCAAGGACGGCAACATCGTGCAGGCGATGGCCCAGGCACAGGCCAGCGCGGTCGACACCTGGGCGTACTACCAAGCCAAAGGCACCAAGCAGATCGTCGCCGAGTCAGCCCACGATCAACTGGAGATCCAGCGCGACCTGACCCCCAACCTCGGCGCCGACGCGCGCGCGGCAATCGCCCGCAAGCTGGAGGATTACGCGCAGAAGATCGCCCACTACGAAAAAGACAAGGCCGAGATCAAGAAGACCGCCGAAGGTCACCAGGAGGAATACGATCGCCTGAACGAACGCGACGATCAGTTCGACATGGCCGAGGCCACTTTGTCGATCGCCATTGCCCTGTTCGGCGTGACGGCCTTGACCCAGAAGCGCGCCCTGCTGGTAACTGCGATGGTGTTCGCCACCATCGGCGTCTTCTGGGGCGTGTGCGGGTTTGGCAGCTTGCGCGTTCACCCGGCGTTTCTGGCCTGGTTGCTCGGGTGACGGAGGCCCATCATCGGCGACGGTTTGACAAGGGGAGATCGGGCCGACAAGATCGCGCGCCATGACCGCCGACGCGCATTGCCCCGGCATTCTGGTCGTCGACGACGATCCGGACATCCGGGATTCCCTGCGCGAAGTGCTGGAAGATGAAGGCTACGGCACCGTCTGCGTGTCCAACGGCCGCGAGGCGCTGGATTACCTCCGATCGGGCAAGCGGCCCTGCGTGATCTTGCTGGACCTCATGATGCCGGTGATGGACGGCTGGCAGTTCCGGCGCGAGCAAAAACAGGACGCCGTCATCGCCGACATTCCACTGATCGTCATCACCGCCACCGGCAAGCGCCCGGTGCTGGTCGATGCCGACGAACTGGTGATGAAGCCGCTGGACCTGACCCGCCTGTTCGAGGCGATTGACCGTTACTGTTGATCGCCGTTATAGCCGCCGGGGACGCTACATCCCGCTCAGGAACTTCCACTTCTCGGTCTTCTTGTCTTTCTCCAGTACGAAGCGGTGGTAGTCGTTGACCCGCCGGTAGCGATCGCCTGACTCCGCCGCCAGCTCGAATGAGCCGTCGATGAACACCTCGATCTCGGCGCGATTCTCTTTGACGTTGATGCTGCGGTATTCAAGGTCGTAGCGCAGCGATTTCACCCGCTGCAGTTTCTTGTTCAGCACCTCGCGCAACCCTTGGTACCCGTAGTCGTCGTCGGAACGCGGGGTCCCCGAGTCCTCGAAGTATTTGTCCGAGGCCAGGACCAGCAGCCCATCGACGTTGCGGGTCAGCAAGCGCTGCCGGTAGGTCTCGATGACATCGATGAGGTCCTGATTCTGCTGGGTCTTGAGGACGGTGGTGCCTTCGATGTACTCCATCCGGGCGCAGGCGAACAAACCGGCCAGGGCCACCAGTGCGATGCCCAGCCGCACCGCCGATCGGCGCTGGCGAGCGAGAAAAGCGGCGTTCGTCAAAGGCGCGGGGTCGGTGGTCATGCGGCTGCCCATGTTGCGAGTGCAGGAAATGTTCCACCTGTGTGCGCGACAAATCCCCGCCGGCCCGCCCCCCCGGCTGCTCGGCCGGCGCCTCCGCCCTGCCTTCCCGTCGCGCGTCTCCGAGTGCCCGTGCCAGTTTGGCACAACCGGCGGCCGGCTTTGACGAGCGGGGCAGTTGTTGCGATAGTTGCCCGATGGCGGATGCAGTGACGTCGGGGTTTCGAGCGGGCCGGCCAGAAGACGATAGCGAGCAACCCCGCGAATTCCCACGCTTCGAAGTGAACGCCTACGTCGACTTCACCGGCAACGAGGTGATGCTGTTCCATCGCATCCAGAACATCTCACTGGGCGGCGTCTGCATTCAGACCGCCGGCGTGGAAGAAGTCGGCACGCTGGTCGACCTGGTGCTGAACTTCCCCGATTTGGACGCATCCATCGGGGTCAAAGGCCAGGTGGTGTGGGCCAACCGCGAAGACCCGATGGATATGGGCGTACGATTCATCGACCTTGATGAAGAGCGCAAGGACACCTTGCGCAAGTACATCAACCTGGTCCGCAAGGCCTGACCGCGCGATGCGGCCCGGGCTGTTCGCTCAGGGAATGACGAACAGGGGATCGGCCGCGGCCAGCTTCGCCTTCACGCTGGCCAGCCGAGCCAGGTAGCGGCGGTAGTCCTTGCCGGGGGCGGCGCCTTCGGCGCGGCGCAGGTGGACATCAGTGATGCGGGTGACGGCAAAGCGACAGGCGGCGAAACGGAGCTCGGCGCCAAAGGCGGCGCGCTCGGCTGCGGTTGGCGGTCGCACGGCGACGTAGCCGGCGAAAAGCGCTGCCACGGTCTCGGGACGAAAGTCATCGCGGTCAAAACCAAAGGCCAGGGTGGTCACCGCCAGGTCATAGATGAGCCTGCCCCAGGCCGCCTGTTCGAAGTCGATCAGCGCGCTTAACGTGGCGTCTTCGTACATGACGTTGTCAATGAACAGATCGGCGTGAATCAGGCCTTCGGGCAGCTCGCGATGGCGGTCGGCGTGCAACGCGACCAGTTCGGGCTGCAAGACGGCGACGGCCTGGGCCAGGTCGGCGCGGCCGGCGGCGGTGATGGTTTGCAGGCGGCGATCGATCTCCAGCGGCTCGTAACGGCCGGCGCGCCGATCGGGATAGTCGGCGCCGGCCAGGTGCAGCGCCGCCAGCGCGCGCCCAACCGCGTGGGCGTGGGCGGGGGTAACATCAGCGCGGGTCAGCGTCCGGCCTGGCAGCCACGGGAACAGCGAGACCAGCTGGCCCTGCCAGCGCGCGAAAGGCGCGCCGTCGGTGGCCGACAGTGGCGCGGGCGTGGGCACCCCGCGCGCCGCCAGGTACGAAACGATGGCCGCTTCGCGGGCGACGTCGTGCAGCGATTTGCCTTCGTTCACCCGGAGGAACAACCGCCCGGCGGCCGTGTCGATCCGGACGTTGGTGTTGATCGTCCCCGCGGCGATGGCGGCGTGGGCGATAGTGGCGGGCGCGCCGAACAAGCGCAGGATGTCGTTGACATCGACGGTGGAGAGCTGACGAAAGGAAGCCATGACAACTGTTCTTCCTCGCGCACTTGACGGCGCAACGCAACCCTTGCTCTATTCGCCGGGGACTTCCATGGCGGCGTCGGAAAAAAACCAGCTCATTGAACAGCACCTGTCGCTGGTTCAGGCCATCGCCCACAAGGTCAAAAAAAGTCTCACCACCTCGATCGACGTCGAGGATCTGATCGGCTACGGCTCGAAAGGTCTGGTCGAAGCAGCCGAGCGCTTCGACGCGCGCCAGGGGGTGGCGTTCTCGACCTTCGCCTACTACCGCATCCGCGGCGCGATGTACGACGGGTTGCGGACGATGGGTTGGTATTCGCGCGCCGACTATGCCCGGTACCGCGCCGAGGAGCGGGCCAACGAATACCTGCAAAGCCAGGCCGATCGCGAGGGCGCCGCGCTGGCCGATGGCGCCGTCCCGGCGGGCGGGAGCACCAGCACCGAGCAGAAGCTGGACGAGATCGCGACGGCGTTGACGGGCGTGGCCACCGTGCACATCACCTCACTGGAAGCCGCCGCGCACGTCGCCGACGAGCGCTTGCCGCCGCCCGACGCCGCGCTGGAAATGCGCCAGGAGACCGGTCGCCTGCGCCAAGCTTTGAGCCGGCTGCCGGAAAAGGAACGCCGCTTGATGGAGCTTTATTATCTCGCCGACAAAAACCTGGAAGAGGCCGGCCGCGAGCTGGGCCTGTCCAAATCGTGGGCTTGTCGCCTGCATGCCCGCGCGGTGGATCTGCTGCGCGTCGAGATGGCCGACCCGGCGTAAGATGCGCGCTGCCGACGGAAAGATTTTCGGCGCCGTCTTGCTGGCGCTGACCGTCGGGTCCACGGTCGGCTGTTCGACCGCCATCTTGCACGGCCTCGAGGAGCCGAGCGCCAACGAGACGGTGGCGGCGCTGGAACGGGTGGGCATCGGCGCCGAAAAGCAACCCGATGACGACAGCAACAACGGCGGCGGCGCGCTGGCCTTCAAGGTGCGGGTGGCGCGCGCAGACGAGGCGCGCGCCCTGGAACAACTGCGTTCGCTGGGCCTGCCGCGCGAACGCCGGCACGGCTTCGCCGAGGTCTATGGTCAGCCGAGCCTGATCCCCACCGCGTCCGAGGAACGCGCCCGCTATCTGGACGCGCTGGCCGGCGAGGTGGCCCGCACGCTGGAGATCGCCGACGGCGTGGTCAGGGCCCGCGTGCACCTGGTGCCCGAAGAGATCGACCCGCTGGCCGGCGATGGCCGCGCCCGGACCCCGGCGCGGGCGGCGGTGTTGATCAAGGCGCGGGGCGGAAAAATCCCGCTCGGCGAGGCGGACATCAAGAAGCTGGTCGCCGGCAGCGTGCCCGGCCTCGATCCCGCCGCGGTGGCCGTGGTGGTGACCGCCGCCGCCGATCCGGCCGCCGCCGCCGGCGAGCAGTGGTCATCGCTTGGTCCCCTGCGCCTGGCCCCTGGCAGTCGCGCGCTGTTGATCGCCGCGCTGGTGGTCGGCCTGGGCCTGCTGGGCGCGATGGCCGCGTTGCTGCTGCTGACCCTGCGTCGCCAAGCCGCGCCGGAACCTCCGGCCGGAAGATAGGTTTCAGCCGTCGCTGGTCAGAACCGAACCTCGACGTTCTTACCGAAAGACGTAGGAGTGCGAGACGCTGACGGGGCCGCCTTTGAACGGCGGCAACGCCGCTGACGCGAGCTCCTTGATCACGCAGTCGCCGGTGGGCGTGCCTTCAAAGTCGCCAGTCAGCGCCGGCGATTCGACGCTGCCGCTGGGGCTGACGGTCAGCTTCACCTGGGCGATGCCGCGGATCTGGAAGCGCCGAAAGCACTCGTGCACCTTGGACTGCAGATCGTCCAGCGCCGCGTCGACGTCTTTCAAAGCGCGATCAGGTTCGCCGTTGGCGGCGCCGCCGGCCGGCCGCGGATCGCGCTTGTTGCTGCTGCCGGTGCCGTCATCGCTGTTCGCGGCGATCGTTCCGGGACCCAGCAAGGTGTCCAGAACCGATGGCTTCTTCCCCGGCTCCTCGACGATGTCGGGGGGCGCTTCATCTTGCGTAACGATGGCCTGGGCGACGCTCTTGCTGGCGCCGAGGTGGTGCGCGGCCTTTTCTTTTTCGGCGTGCGCCGGCTCGGCGGGGACGGTCGCTTCCCGCGGCGCGGGCGCCGGAAGGGGAACAATCTCGGGACCGGCGGGGACCACCTGTGGCGCGGCGGGCACGAAAGGCCGTTCGGCGGCGGCCTCGGCCAGCCGCGGATGCTTGGTGGGCGCGTCCAGGTACCAGAAGATGCCCAGGCCCAGCGCCATCACGCTGAGGCAGCCAATCACGCCGTAAAACCAGGGCGGAATGCCGCCGCCTGCCACCACCCGCGCGCCGACCACCGAGTCGCGGCGCGCGACCACGCCCGACAGCTCGGCGGCGCTGACCAGCGGCGCGGTGGCGCTGGCCCGGGTGGACGCAGCGATGGCCTTCAGATCCACCAGGTCGCTGCTGTCTCCATCAGCGGTCGGTGGCGCTGCCCGGCGGGGGACGTTGGGATCGCGCGGAGGCTTCATCCGAACGAAAATACGTTAGCACGGCCGCCAGCGCTCTGCGGCCTTCGCAAGCGCGAAAGACCGGGGAAAAGACCGGAATCCACCGGCCGCGCGCCCGGTCCGCGCCCGGGTGGCAACGTGTTTTCGCCTACCCGCCCAGCTTTTTCTTCAGCTCGGCCAACGCGTCGTCCACCGAGCTTTTTTGCGCCATCTCGTTCAGCTTGCGCTCGGCGGCCGCCGATTCGGCGGTGCGACCGCCGAGCTCATCGGTCAGCGACGCCTCGGCCTCGACCGCCTCGATCTTGGTCGACATGCGTTCGAAGTCGTCAAACGCCGACGTGCCGCCGAGACCGCTGGTGCTCTTCGACGCGCGCGCTTTCTCGCGCAGGCTGCCCTGGCGCAGCTTCACGTCCTTGACCCGCGCCTCCAGCGCGCGCAGGCCAGAGGTCAGCTGGTCGACGTAGACCTGCTGCTCTCGGAAGGATTTTTCGGCCTCGGCTTTCTCCGCATCCTTCTGGCCTTTGCGGATCAACGCTTCCTTTGCCAGGGCGTCGTCGCCGGCGCGCACCGCCGTGGCGGCGCGGTCTTCCCAGGACTTGCCTTCCACGGCCAGACCCTCGATGCGCTTTTGCAGCTGCTTTTCGCCGGCCATGCAGGCGGCGACTTCCGATCGGGCCTGGCGCGCCGAATCTTCCATGTCGCGCACCATCTGGTCGATCTCCTTGGCCGGGTCCTGCATGGCATCGATGACGTCGTTGACGTTCGATTTGATCAGCGTGGACAGCCTTCCCAGAATTCCCATGGCCTTCTCCCGCGCGGCGAGCTGCCGGCAGCGCAAGGTTAGCGTCGACCGCCCGCACTGTCGACTGACCCGCGTGACGTGTTACGGTCAGGCTCGATGCAGCTTGGGGCCTTGGTCGGACAGGATCTGGCAAAGGCGGTTCTGCGTCGCGCGGTGGCCGGCGGCCACGTCCCGCACGCCTATCTGTTCGAAGGACCGGCGGGCGTCGGCAAACGCAGCACCGCCCTGGGGTTGGCGCTGGCGCTGGCCTGCCCGGTGAAGCCGCGCGAAGGCTGCGGCGCGTGCGACACCTGCCGCCGCATCGAAAGCGGCCTGCACCCCGACGTGCCCACGTTCGTCGCCGACGGCGCGTTCATCGTCATGGAGCAAGCGCAGGCCATGGTCTCGCTGGCCCAGACGCGGCCGCACGAGGCGCCGGCCCGGGTGATCATCGTCGACGACGCCGATCGATTGAACCTGAACGCGGCCAACTGTCTGCTGAAGGCGCTGGAAGAACCGCACGCCGGCACGCACTTCGTCCTGTGCACGACCGCGCCCGAGCGCATGCTCTCGACCATTCGCTCGCGCATGCAGCGGGTGCGGTTCAAGGCGCTGGCGGTGGAGACGCTGGTGTCGCTGGCCACCGCGCAAGGGGTGGCGCCCGAGCGGGCGGCGGTGGCGGCGGTGCTGGCCGATGGATCGATCGGCGCCACGCTGACGGCGGCGTCCGCCGACGGCGACGGCGATCTATGGGCGGCGATCGACGAGCTGGAAAAAGCGGCCGCCGCGCGCGACGTCGGTCCGGTGTTCGACGCCGCTTCGGCGGTGGCCGGCGACAAGGAAAACAAGCAAGAGCTGCCGCGCACGCTGGCCTTGCTGGCCCGGATCTACCGCGACGCCCTGGTCTCGGCGGCCGGCGCGCCCGAGCTGGCCCTGTTCGGCGAGCGCGCCAGCGCGCTGGCGGCGCGCGGTGTGCCGGCGCTCGGGCGTGCGCTGGGTGCCATCGTCGAGGCGGACCTGGCGCTTGCCGCCAACACCAACGCGGTCACCGCCGTCGAGCGCCTGTTGCTGGCCCTGCGGCGCCGACCGGAAGCGCGCGGAGCCGCCCGATGAGCGAGCGGCAGGCCAACATTGCCGGCGTGAAGTTCCACCCCACCGGCCGGACCTTCGAGTTCGACGCCGGCCCGCTGACCCTGCGGCGCGGAGACACGGTGGTCATTCAAGATGACGGCGGCGTCGACGTGGCGACCGTCGCGGTGGGCAGCGCCTTGCGGCCGACGTCGGCCACCCTGGCGCGCGTGTTGCGCGTCGCCGACGAGCGCGACCTGCAGCGCGTGGTGGCCAACCGCCAGCGCGCCAACGAAGCGCTGGCCTACGGGCGGGAGCTGGTGCGCACCCGGCAGCTGCCGCTGAAGATGTTCCGCGCCGAGTTCCAGCACGGCGGCGGCCGCGCCACGTTCTATTTCGCGTCGGAGACGCGCATCGATTTCCGCGACCTGGTGCGCGAGCTGTCGACGCAGTTCCACGTCCGCGTCGACATGCGCCAGGTCGGCGTGCGCGACGAAGCGAAGATGGTGGGTGGCATCGGGTCCTGCGGGCGCGAGCTATGCTGCAGCACCTTCCTGCCGCGGTTCGCGCCGGTGTCGATCAAGATGGCCAAGCACCAGAACCTGGTCTTGAACCCGACCAAGGTCTCCGGCCAGTGCGGGCGTTTGAAGTGCTGCCTGGTCTACGAAGAGGCGACCTACGTCGAGATGGCCAAGGGTCTGCCGAAGGCCGGCAAGCGCGTCACCACGCCCGACGGCATCGGCCGCGTCGGCGATCTGGACGTCTTGCAGGGGCGCATCCGGGTCTATTTCGAAGACCAGCCACCCAAGGTCTACGTCGCTGGCGAAGTGCAGGCCTTGCACCCGCCTGGCCACGACCCGGCGGCAGCGGCGACCACCGACGACGGTGACGGCAGCGACCATGGCAACGGGAATGGCGGCGGCGACCACGGATCGCCCGACCTGCCGCAGAACTGAACGCGCGCCTTTGCTTGAGGTTCGCCCGCCGGGGCGGTACAGAAGTACGCGCCCATGTCGACGCCCACTGCGCGCTTCTTCATCACCACGCCGATCTATTACGTCAACGCCCTGCCGCACCTGGGGACGTTCTATTCGACCGTGGTGGCCGATGCCTTGGCCCGGTACCACCGGGCGCGCGACGGAAAAGACAGCACGTATTTTCTGACCGGCCTGGACGAGCACGGACAGAAGATCGAGCGCATCGCCCGCGAAAAAGGCCTGGCGCCGCAGGCCTACTGCGACGGGGTGGCGGCCGAGTTCAAGAAGATCTGGGCCCGTGCCGGCATCAGCTATTCGCGTTTCATTCGCACCACCGACGCCGACCACCTGGCCGCCGTGGCGGAGATGTGGCAGCGCCTGGTCAAAAGCGGCGATATCTACACCGCCGACTACGACGGCCTTTACTGCGTCGGCTGCGAAGAATCGAAGACCGAGGACGACGTTATCGTCGAGAACGGCGAGAAACTGTGCCGGATCCACCACACGCCGGTCGAGCGGGTGAAGGAGAAGAATTACTTCTTCCGCCTGTCGAAGTATCAGCAGAAGTTGCTGGATTGGTATGCCAGCGCCGAACAACCCGTGCGTCCCGAATCGCGGCGTAACGAAGTGGCAGAGTTCGTGCGCGGCGGACTGCGCGACATCTCGATCTCACGCACGTCGGTCAAGTGGGGCATCCCGGTGCCGAACGATCCCCAGCACGTCATCTATGTGTGGATCGACGCCCTGACGAATTATCTGACCGCGCTGGGCGGACCGGCGGCCGTCGAGGCCGGCTCGGGCGACGGCGTTTTCTGGTCCGCCTCGCACCACCTGATCGCCAAGGACATCCTGCGCTTTCACGCCGTGTACTGGCCGGCCATCCTGTGGTCGGCCGGACTGCCGGCGCCGAAGCAGATCTTCTGCCACGGCTATCTGACCGTGAAAGGCCAGAAGATCTCGAAGTCGATCCCCGCCACGCGCGTCGATCCAAACGCCATCGCCGACGCGCTGGGCATCGATCCGATTCGCTACTTCGTTCTGCGCGAATACACGCTGGGCGGTGACGGCGACTTCACGTACGAGGCGCTGTTTCAGCGATACGAGTCCGATCTGGGGAACGACCTGGGGAATTTGTTGAACCGGACCGTGTCGATGGCGCACCGGTATTTGGGCGGCGTGGTGCCGAAGTTCGAGTACCCGCCCGACGCTGACGACAATGAGACAACAGCTATAGCTGATCGTGCGAAGGCCGAAGAGGCCTGGACCGATTTTTCGCCGTCGCGCGCGCTTGAAGCAACCTGGCAACTGGTGCGTCATCTCAACCGCCAAATCGAAATGAGAAAGCCCTGGAACCTGGCCAAGGATCCCAATGATCCCGAGCGTCGAGAGCTGAAGTTTCTGCTGGCTCAGTGCTGCGAAGCCTTGCGCTGGGCGGCGCTGATGGTCGCGCCGGCGATGCCGACGGCGGCGAAAGAGATCTTGCGCCAACTGGGACGCTCGGCCGACGAAGGCACTTGGCCGACGGCGTGGAACTGGCCGGGCGGAACACTCGAACAACCGCAACCGATCTTCCCGCGCATTGAACCGGAAAAACAAGCGGCGCTGATCGCCCGTTGGATGCCCGCCGAGGCGCCGGCGCCCGCGACCGCCACCGCCACCGCCAAACCATCCGCGCCCGCCGCCGACCCAACCCCGCCCGCCGAGATCGCCCTCGACGACTTCGCCAAGATCGATCTGCGGGTGGCCAAGGTCGTCGCCTGCGAACGCGTGCCGAAGGCCGACAAGCTGCTGAAGCTGACGCTGGACGTGGGCAGCGAACAGCGCACGGTGGTCTCGGGCATCGCCCTCGCCTATTCACCCGAGCAGATGGTGGGGCGCACGGTGATCTATCTCGCGAACCTGAAGCCGGCGAAGATCCGCGGCGTGCTGTCGCAGGGAATGATCCTGGCCGCGGGCGATGCCGACGTGCTGGGGTTGTCGGCGCTGGATCGCGACGTGGCGCCGGGCACGAAGGTTCGCTGAAACGGACGCACCACCGCAGGCTGGGCCAATTACGCAAAACTTTTCGTAAAAACCGCCCGCTCAGCGACGGAAAATCGATCGTCGCGGCCGTCATTGCAGTGAGCGCCGATCGTCTGCCAAATCATGCTGCCCCATTGGCCATTGAATCGTCGGTTCCTCGCGCCGCTGACGCTGTTGCTGAGCCTATCGACAGCGGCGGGATGTCAAGCGGGCGATCCCGGCGCCGGCGCCGGAACCGGCGGCAGCGGCGGTCAGGGTCCGTCACCCGAGCTGGACGCCGCCCTGGAAACCGGCGGCGAGCTGCCGGTGGCCAAGGACCAGTGCCCGCAGTTGCCGGTTCCCATTCGCACCGACGGCGCAATCTTTGAGATCCCCATCGCCCTGCAGCTGGCGGGCAAGGTGATGCGCTTCGGCGACACCAACGTCGCTGCCGACGGCGAGACGGTGACGCCGCTGAACGTCCGCTTCTATCTATCGAACGTCGTGCTGACCAAGACCGACGGTGGCGGCCCGATCCCCGTCGACATCGTCAGCGCGACCGGAACGCCACTGCCTTACGGCGTGCACTTTTACACCGGCGATGATCCGACATCGCACATGCTGCGCGTGCGTGCGCCGGCCGGGTCATACAGCGGAATCCGTTTTTCGTTCGGCTTGCCCGACGGGTGCAACGAAGACGCAGCCCCCAAGAACGCGCCCCTGTCGGACGCGTCGCAGATGACCTGGCCGCACGGGTTCGGGTTCCTGTTCTTCCGCTACGAAGGCCGCGTGTCCGCACCCGGCGACGGCGGCAGCACCGCTGGCGACGGCGGCGACGCCAATCAAAACGCCACCACGATTCCGACGGCGGTGCACATGGGCGGGTTTCCCGGAGTGCTCGGCGCGCCGGTGATTGCGATCAGCGCGCCGCTGTCCGTGCCCGCCACAGGCAACGCGCCCACGCTGCAGCTGGTGATGGACGCCGTCTTCAAAGGCGCCACCACCGACGTCAAGAGCGCGCTGCCGATCCCGCCGCCGCCTGGCACCGAAGCGACCTTGGGCGAAAATCTGCGCCAGGCAGCCGCTCATTTGACCTTGTTCGTGCTGGCGCCTTGATGGCGAGCGGCGCACCGAACGCTCGCCGCCAGGGTTCGGCGCTGGGGTTGGTGCTGGCCGCGACGGTGATCGTTGGCTGCGCTGGATCGACGCCGGGCGCTGAAATGGTTCCGCCGATGCCGCTGGCGCTGTCGGCAGCGGCCGCGCCGCCCGGCTTTCCCACCGGTGGCGTGGCGTCGACCGCCCCCGCCGACAGTCCGCTGACCGAAGCCCGCGCTCAGCTCGGTCGTTCCTTGTTTTACGATCGACGTCTGTCGCGCACGGCGGAGATTGCCTGCGCCAGCTGCCATCAGCAGAAGTTCGCCTTCGCCGACTCCGTCGCCGTCTCGGCGGGCGTCGAGGGTCGGCACGGCACGCGCAACGCGCCGGCGCTGGTCAATCTGGCCTGGAACAGCACGTTCTTCTGGGACGGGCGCGCGCGCTCGCTGGAAGAACAGGCGGGCATGCCGATCGAAAATCCCGTCGAGATGGACCTGTCGCTGGCCGACGCCGTCGTGCGCCTGAACGCCGATGTCGCGTCGGTGTCGGCGTTCACCGCTGCCTTCGACCAGCCGCCTTCAGCCGAGACGCTGCGCCAGGCGCTGGCCAGTTTCGTGCGGACCCTGGTCAGCGGCGACAGCCCGTACGATCGCCATTTGCGCGGCGACGACAGCGCCTTCGGCGATTCCCAGCGGCACGGCGAAGCGCTGTTTTTTTCCGACAGGACAGCCTGCTTTCACTGCCACCCGGCCGGCGAACTGACCAACGACGGCCTCTTCAACAACGGCAGCTACACCGAAGGAGGCGATCCCGGCCGGCAGATGGTGACCGGCCTGCCGGGCGACCTCGGAAAGTTCAAGGTCCCCGGCCTGCGCAACGTCGCCGCCAGCGCGCCGTACATGCACGACGGCTCGGTCCCGACGCTGCAGGCGGTGATCGATCAGTACGCGCGCGGCGGCCGCGGCCACCCCAGCACCGACCCGCAGATCGCGCCGCTGTCACTGACCGACGGCGAAAAAGCTGACCTCTTGGCGTTCCTGCGCGCGCTGACGGACGACGGGTTTCTCAGCGACGGCCGCTTCGCCGAGCCCGCCCGCTGAAACTGGTTCGGCACGCCGAATGCTGTGTTCAAATCGTATGGTGCTCACCAAGGCCCGCAAGCGATCGAAGCCGCTCCCGACCGTCGGGAATCTGATAAGCAGCGACGCCGCCGTCGTGCTGGCGTCGCTGATGGCGTCGATTCTCAGCTTCGGCTGCGGCCGCTCCGACACCGATCAGCCGGTCGAGGTGTCGGCCCTGTGCGCCGCGCCGGCGACCACCCGGACGCCGCCTTTTTCCGTGGAATTTCATTTCAGGGCCAGCGACGGCAGCCCGGTGTTCTTGCACCAGAGCTGCATTGGGGTCGACTTCGGCGTCAGCTCGTGTGCGTCTGGATTTCGCGAGGCGCTGGGCCCGACGGCCGGGTGCGGCGGCTGCGATTGCGACACCGGGACGTGCACGAGCGTCTTGTGCGGCGGGTGCAACCCGGACGCGGGGATCGCCGTCAACGCCGGCACCTGGCTGTCGCAACCGTGGGACGGGTTCAGCTCGGAGCTGTTGTTGAAAGGCAACGGGCAGTGCTGGCGCTCGCGCGCGCTGACGGCGGGAAAATACCGGGTGGCGATCCGCGCGTTTGCCAGCCAGACCGACGCCCAGGCCGGCACGAGCGGCTGGACCGTCACGCAGGATTTCGACCTGCCGGCGCCCGACGACGTCGTCGACGTTCCGCTGGGATCGTTCCGCCCGGACACCTGCGATCCCGACCCGCTGGCCGCCGCGCCGACCTGCACGGGCGTCGAAGGGCGCGCCACCGTCTGCAACCTGGGGCAGACGATCGCCTTCAACTGGAACGGCGGCCTGGTCGGCTTCGCCGATTCGTCCTCGGTGGCGCCGCCGGCCGCCTTCACCAGTCACCGCGACTTCTTCCAGCCCCAGCCCCCACCGATGCCCATTGATTGCGCCGCAGCCATCCCGCGCTGTTCGGCGGACGCGCGGGTGGTGACCACGTCCGATGTGACCAAGGCGCTGGCAGCGCCGTCGGTGGCCAGCGCCTTCGCGGCGCCGATGCCTCTTTACGGGGTGGACGAACGACCCACCGACGGCGCGATCTTCGTCGTCTCGCGGCCAGACGGTAAATCCATCGGCATCGGCGGACCCTGCGATGCCAGCGCCGGCTCCCTGCCTTGCGGTCGTCCGCTGACGGACGATCTGCGCGCCCTGTCGACGCTCTTCTTCAATCTGAAGAGCCAGCTGACCACCCGCGATTGCCCGTCCTTCGCCTTGCCCGGTATTTGACCATTCGACTCGGCCGCGCCGACATTTCCGCTGGCCGACATTTTCGCTTGCCTAGGCGGGCCTGGTCCTTCGTAATCACTGCCCATGGCAAGCCCCACCCTGAAGATTCCTGCTGGCGGTCAAGCGATCGCCGTTCTGTCAGATGGCCGTCTGGAAGTCCCCGATCACCCGATCATTCCCTTCATCGAAGGAGACGGCACCGGCCCCGATATCTGGCGCGCCTCGGTGCGCGTGCTCGACGCGGCGGTGACCAAGGAGTTCGGCGGCAAGAAAAGCATCGCCTGGACCGAGGTCTACGCCGGCGAAAAGGCCAAGACCCAGTTCGACACCTGGCTGCCCGAAGAGACCCTGGAGGCGTTCAAGAAATACTACGTCGGCATCAAGGGCCCGCTGACCACGCCCATCGGCGGCGGCATCCGGTCGCTGAACGTGGCCATCCGGCAGATGCTGGATCTGTACGTCTGCTTGCGCCCGGTGCAGTACTTCGCCGGCGTGCCCTCGCCGGTCAAGCGCCCGGAAAAAGTGAACATGGTGATCTTCCGCGAGAACACCGAGGACATCTACGCCGGCATCGAATGGGCGGCCGAATCGCCCGAGGTGAAGAAGGTGATCGGCTTTCTGCAGACCGAGATGGGCGTCAAGAAGATCCGTTTTCCGGCCACCTCGGGGATCGGCATCAAAGCCGTCTCGCGCGAGGGCAGCGAACGTTTGATCCGCGCCGCCATCGACTATGCCATCAAGCACAAGCGCAAGAGCGTCACGCTGGTGCACAAGGGCAACATCATGAAGTTCACCGAGGGCGCCTTCCGCGACTGGGGCTATGCCCTGGCCAAGAACGAATACGCCGGGCGGGCCATCGGCTGGGACGACTGCGGCGGCAAGCCGCCCGCCGGCCAGGTGCTGATCAAGGACGCCATCGCCGACATCACGCTGCAACAGGTGCTGACCCGGCCGGAAGATTTCGACGTCATCGCCACCTTGAACCTGAACGGCGATTACCTCAGCGACGCGCTGGCGGCGCAGGTGGGCGGCATCGGCATCGCGCCGGGCGGCAACATCAACTACCTCACCGGCCACGCCGTCTTCGAGGCCACGCACGGCACGGCGCCGAAGTACGCCAACCTGGACAAGGTGAACCCGGGTTCGGTGATCTTGTCGGGCGTGATGCTGCTCGAGCATCTCGGCTGGACCGGCGCGGCCAACCGCGTCGTCGCGGCGCTGGAGAAGACCATCGCGCAAAAAACTGTCACGTATGACTTCGCGCGGTTGATGGACGGTGCTAAAGAAGTCGCCTGCTCGGCGTTCGGCGACGCCATCATCAAGAATCTTTAAATCGGAAACAAGAGGAGCTGACCATCATGCCCCGTCGTAACAAGATCGCTCTCATCGGTGCCGGGAACATCGGCGGCGAGCTGGCCGCGCTGGCCGCTCGTCGGGAACTGGGCGACGTCGTCCTGTTCGACATTCCGGAGAAGGTCGGCGTCGCTCAGGGCAAGGCGCTGGACCTGGAGCAGAACGGCGCCGTGCTCGGTTACGACGCCAAGATCAGCGGCAGCAGCAGCTGGGACGATTGCGCCGGCGCCGACGTGGTGATCGTGACGGCGGGCGTGCCGCGCAAGCCGGGAATGTCGCGCGACGATCTGCTCAGCATCAATTTGAAGATCATCCGCAACGTCGGCGAGAACTTGAAAACCAAGTGCCCCGACGCCTTCGTCATCGTGGTGTCGAACCCGCTGGACGCCATGGTCTACGAGTTGAAGAAGGTCACCGGCTTTTCCGGCAAGAAGGTCATCGGCATGGCCGGCGTGCTGGATTCGGCGCGTTTTCAGCTGTTTTTGGCCCGCGAGATGGGTGTGGCGGTGAAAGACGTGCGGGCCATGGTGCTGGGCGGCCACGGCGACACCATGGTGCCGGTGACCAGCTATTGCACCGTCAACGGCATCCCGGTCTCGCAGCTCATCCCGGCCGAAAAATTGAACGCCATCATCGAACGCACGCGCGGCGGCGGCGGCGAGATCGTCAAGCTGATGGGCACCAGCGCCTTCTACGCGCCGGCCTCGGCGGCCATCGCCATGGCGGAGGCCTATTTGAAGGATCTCAAGCGCCTGGTCCCGGCGGCGGCTTATCTGGAAGGCGAGTACGGCTACAAGGATCTGTACATGGGCGTGCCGGTGGTGATCGGCGCTGGCGGCGTCGAGAAGGTGGTCTCCATCTCCCTGACGGCCGAGGAAAAAGCCATGCTGGAAAAGTCCGCGGCGGCCGTGCGCGAGCTGATCGACGCCTCGAAGAAGTTGTAAAGGCGTCGTAAATGAAAATTCACGAGTATCAGGCGAAAGAGATTCTGGCCGGTTACGGTCTGCCTTTGCCCAAGGGCCGCCCGGTGTTCAGCGTCGACGAGGCCGAAGCGGCGGCGAAATTGCTGATCGCCGAGACCGACAATGAGTTCGTGGTGGTCAAGGCCCAGATCCACGCCGGCGGCCGCGGCAAAGGGGGCGGCGTCAAGGTGGTCAAGGGCGCGGCAGCGGCGCGCGAGGCGTCCCAGAAGATCCTGGGTATGAACCTCATCACCCACCAGACCGGCCCAGGCGGACGGGTCGTCAAGCGTCTGCTGATCGAACAGGCGGTCGACATCGCGCGCGAGCTGTACCTGGGCGCGGTCGTCGATCGCGAGACCGGCCGCGTGGTGGTGATGGCGTCGGCGGAAGGCGGCATGGACATCGAAGAGGTAGCCGCCAAGAGCCCGGAAAAGATCTTGAAGCAGGTCGCCGATCCGGTGCTGGGCCTGGCGCCCTATCAGGCGCGCAATCTGGCCTACGGCCTGGGCCTGCACGGCCCGGCGGCCAAGAATGCCGCCGAGTTCATCGACAAGCTGTACAAGGCCTTCGTCGATCTGGACGCGTCACTGGTCGAGATCAATCCGCTGGTGGTGCTGACCAACGGCAAGGTGATGGCCCTCGACTGCAAGATGACCTTCGACGACAACGCGCTTTACCGGCACAAGGAGCTGGAAGCCCTGCGCGATCTCGACGAGGAAGATCCGGCCGAGACCGAAGCCAAGCGTTACGACCTGTCGTTCATCAAGCTGGACGGCAGCATCGGCTGCATGGTCAACGGCGCCGGCCTGGCCATGGCGACGATGGACATCATCAAAAGCTTCGGCGGGCAGCCGGCGAACTTTCTCGATGTGGGCGGCAGCGCCACCACCGAGAAGGTGACGGCGGCCTTCAAGATCATCACCGCCGATCCGCACGTGCGCGGCATCTTCGTCAACATCTTCGGCGGCATCATGAAGTGCGACACCATCGCCGAGGGAGTGATCGCCGCGGTGAAACAGGTCGGTTTGAAGGTGCCGCTGGTGGTGCGCCTGGAAGGCACCAACGTCGACCTGGGCAAGAAGATCCTGGCGCAGTCGGGACTGGCCGTCACCACCGCGAACGACATGGCCGACGGCGCGCAGAAGGTGGTCGCGCTGGCCGCCGCAGGGAGCAAGTAATGTCCGTTCTGGTTGGAAAGCAGACCAAGTTGATCGTGCAGGGCCTCACCGGTTCGGCGGGGACGTTTCACGCCAAGCAGATGCGCGAGTACGGAACCAACGTCGTCGGCGGCGTCACGCCCGGCAAGGGCGGTTCGGTGCACGAAGGCTTCCCGGTGTTCGACACCGTGGCCGAAGCGGTGAAGAAGACCGGCGCCAACGCCACCGTCATCTACGTGCCGCCGCCGGGCGCCGCCGACGCCATCCTGGAAGCGGCCGACGCCGGCATCGCCGTCGTCGTCTGCATCACCGAAGGCATCCCGACCATCGACATGGTCAAGGCCAAGCGCGCACTGCAAGGCCGCAGTGGCGTCACGCTGATCGGCCCCAACTGCCCCGGCATCATCACGCCCGGCGAGTGCAAGATCGGGATCATGCCCGGGTACATTCACTCCGCCGGCAAGGTGGGCGTGGTGTCGCGCTCGGGCACGTTGACCTACGAGGCGGCGCACCAGCTGACGGCGTTGGGTCTCGGTCAGTCCACCGCCATCGGCATTGGCGGCGATCCGGTCAAGGGCATGGACTTCATCGACTGCCTGCAGCTGTTCGAACGTGATCCGCAGACCAAGGCGGTCCTGATGATCGGCGAGATCGGCGGCACCTCCGAGGAAGAGGCCGCCGCCTTCGTGAAGAAAAACATGAAAAAGCCAGTGGCCGCCTTCATTGCCGGGCAGACCGCGCCGCCCGGCAAGCGCATGGGCCACGCCGGCGCCATCATCAGCGGCGGCAAGGGCACGGCGGCCGAGAAGATCGCCGCCCTGCGCGACGCCGGCATCGCCATCGCCCCCAACCCGGCCGAGCTGGGCAAGACCATCGCCCCGCTGATTTCGTAATTTTTTCGTATACCCATCACGCAAGGAGCAGCGGAAAATGGCCCTGGAAAGAACGTTTGGAATCGTCAAGCCCGACGCCGTCGCCAAAGGAGCGATCGGCGGGGTGATCGATATGGTCGAGAAGGCCGGCCTGAAAGTGGTGTCCCTGCGCCACACCCGCCTGTCACAGGCACAAGCCGAAGGCTTCTACGCCGTCCACAAGGCGCGCCCGTTCTTCAAGGACCTGGTGGCGTTCATGACCTCCGGCCCGTGCGTGGTGATGGCCCTGGAAGGTGAGAACGCCATCGCCCGCTATCGGGAAGTCATGGGCCCGACGGATTCGAAGAAGGCTCCGGAGGGAACCATCCGTCAGAAATACGGCACCGACATCGAACGCAACGCCGTCCACGGCAGCGACGCGGTGGACACCGCCAAGGGCGAGCTGGCGTTCTTCTTCACCGGCATCGACTTGCTTTAAGACGCTCGCTCGCGGGTAGCGCCAGCGATGCGAAGGCGGTAGTCTCCCGCCGCTGTGCCTTCCGACGACCGTGCGCCGATCGATTTGCGTTCGCTGATGCCGGCCGAGCTGGCGGCGCGCCTGCACGCCGCCGGTCAGCCCGCCTATCGTTCCGAACAGGTGTTTCGCTGGCTGCACGGCCAGGGTGTCAGCCGCTTCGACGAGATGACCAACATCCCGGCGCCGCTGCGCGAGGCGCTGGCCGAGGGCGGCGGCTGGACGCCGCTTTGCGAGGAGATCGTCCAGCATGCCGCCGATGGCACGCGCAAGATGCGCTATCGCACCGCCGATGGGCGGGCCATCGAATCGGTGCTGATTCCCGACGACAAGGAAGGGCGCGACAAGCTGACCTTGTGCGTGTCCTCGCAGGTCGGCTGCGCCATGGATTGCAGCTTTTGCGCGACGGCGACGCTGGGATACGGCCGCAACCTCAGCGCCGGCGAGATCGTCGAGCAGGTCTATCGCGCCACCCGGCTGGCCGAGCGCCGCCCGACCAACCTGGTGTTCATGGGCATGGGCGAACCGCTACACAACTTCGACAACGTGGCCAAGGCGTTCGCGCTCTTGCAGCACCCGTGGGGCGCGAATTTTTCCGCCCGCCGCATCACCGTGTCGACGTCGGGTCTGGTGCCTGGGATCGAAAAGCTGGGCCAGCTGATGCCGGCCCCCAACTTGGCGGTGTCGCTGAACGCCACCACCGACGAGGTGCGCGACCAGTTGATGCCGGTGAACAAGCGCTGGCCCATCGCCGCGCTGCTGGACGCCACCCGAAAATTTCCGCTGGCGCACAACCGCCGGGTCACCTTCGAGTACGTCATGCTGGCCGCGATGAACGACAGCGACGCCGACGCCGACCGCTTGCCGCGCCTTCTGCGCGGGATCCCCAGCAAGGTGAACCTCATCCCGTGGAATCCGTTCCCCGGTACGCCGTACCAGCGCCCGTCGGCCGAACGCATCCGCACGTTTCAAGAACGGCTGCGGGCCGGCGGCCTGGCCGTTTACATCCGCACCCCGCGCGGCGACGACATCGACGCCGCCTGCGGCCAGCTGGCCGGGCGCGAGGCGCTGGTGACGATCGGGACGCCGCCCGCCGCCGTTTCTGCGTAGACTGCGCCCGTGCCGCCGCCGCCCTTGCCCGAGCTGGAAGCCGAGCTGGGAAAGGCCCGCGATCTGGGCATCGACACCTGCGGCCGCATCGCCGAGTTCTGGGGCTTCACCCGCACCATGGGCCGCACGTTCGGCCTTTTGTACCTGTCGCACGAACCACTGCCACAAGGTGAGATCCAAAAGCGCCTGGGAATTTCCGCGGGGAGCGCCTCGATGACGCTGTCGGCGCTGGGGCGCTGGGGCGTGGTTCATCGGGTCTGGGTGCGCGGCCAGCGGCGCGAGCACTATCAGGCCGAGACCGACTTCTGGAAGATGATCTCCGGCGTCTTGAACGAGCGCGAGCGGAGAGAGATCGGCGCCGCCGTCGAGGCGGTCCAGCGCGCCGAGCTGGGCGCGCGCGACGTCGCCGCCGCCGTCAAGACTGCCAGCAGCGCCAGCGCAAGACGCCTGCGCAGCGAAGCCGAGTTCGCCGGCGATCGGTTGGCCACGCTGGGCGAGATCTGCCGCCTGGGCGAAACCATGCTGAACATGCTGCTCGGACAGCTGACATTGGACGTGGGCCGCTTTCGCGACGTCTTCAAAGGCGATCCGGGCACAGCCGGATCATCGGCGCCGCCACTTGAGCCTGAGCCCGCCGCCGCCCCGGCGACCCGCCCCAAAAAGAGCCGCCGGTAAAGGCGCTTGCATATTTTCAATTTATTTTGAATATTTAGAATTGTCGTGACGACCTCCGCTGTCCTGACCATGATGCACGCCATGCCTGAGGGCCATTCCTCGTCGTGCTCCGACCGCGCCGCCGCGCTGGTGGCGACCGAGTTGCGGCAGGTCGAGGCCCGGCTGGCCGAGCGCATGGAAAGCCCGATTGGCCCCATCCCCCGCGTCGGCGCCCACTTGCTGGACGCCGGCGGCAAACGCTTGCGCCCGCTGCTGGCCGTGCTCGCCGCGCGCGCGGCCGGCGTGTCGACAGAGATGGGCGTGGCGGTCGGCTGCGCCGCCGAACTGATTCACACCGCGACGCTGTATCACGACGACGTGGTCGACGACGGCCGCGTGCGCCGCGGCCGCCCGGCGGCGCGCATGGTGTACGGCAACGGCATCGTGGTGCTGGTGGGCGATTTCTGTCTGGCCCGGGCTCTCGAAACCGTGGCCCTGACCGGCGTACTCCCCGTTGTTCAATCGCTGGCCGCCACGGTGACCGAGATGGCCGAGGGCGAGGTGGCGCAGCTGGAACGCGCCGGCAACCCCGACGCCACCATCGACGAATACTTTCGCGTCATCGACCGCAAGACCGCGTCGCTTTTGGCCTGGTGCGCGCGCGTGGGTGGCACCGTCGGACCGGCGCTGGACGAACCGCTCGGCCGTTACGGGCGCGCGCTGGGGCAAGCGTTTCAGATCGCCGACGACGTACTGGACAGCGCGGTCGACGAAGCCACCGCCGGCAAATCGGTCGGCCACGACATTCAGGAAGGCAAGCTGACGCTGCCAGTGCTACTGGCCTGCGAAGCGGACGCGACGCTGCGCCAGCGGGTGCGCGGCCTGGTCGGCGAAAAAGGCGTGTCCGCCGAGATGGCCCGCGAGCTTTTATTGCAGGTGCGCGCCGCCGGCGGCGTCGAGCGCGCCCGCCAGAAGGCGCAGCAACTGGCGGAGTCCGCCGTCGTCGCGCTGGAGACCGTGCCGCCGTCGCCGTACCGCGAGGCCCTGCGCGATCTCGCCTTCATGAGCGCCGATCGGAAGTCGTAGATGGCCCTGGCGACCACAGACGCGGCGATTGATTCGGTCCCCGCCCATCACGACAACCTGCGCGACTTCGTGCGCCTGCTGGAAAGCCGCGGCGAGCTGCGCCGGGTGAGCCGCCTCGTCGATCCGTTCCTGGAGATCACCGAGATCTCGCAGCGCATGATGCGCGCGCAGGGGCCGGCCCTGCTGTTCGAGAACGTCAAGGGCTCGGCGTTTCCGCTGCTGATTAACACCTTCGCCACCAGGCGGCGGATGTCGTGGGCCTTGGGGGTCAGCGATCTGGAAGAACACGCCCGCAGCATCGGCGCCCTGGTCAAATCGCAGCCACCGACGGGTCTAATGGACAAGATCCGTATGCTGCCCAAGCTGGCCCGGGTGGCCAGCGCCTCGCCGCGCACGGTGTCCTCGGCGCCTTGCCAGGAAGTGGTCGAGCGCGAGCCGGATCTCGGCAAGCTGCCGGTGCTCACCTGCTGGCCCGACGACGGCGGCCCGTACATCACGCTGCCGATGGTCATCACCCGCGACCCGGACAAGGGCACGCGCAACGTGGGCTGCTACCGCATGCAGGTCTTCGGTCCGCGCGAGACCGGCATGCACTGGCAACTGCACAAGACCGGACGCCGTCACATGCGGCGCTACAAAGAACTGGGGATCGCGCGCATGCCGGTGGCGGTCGCCCTCGGCGGCGATCCGATCCTGCCGTACGCCGCCACCGCGCCGCTGCCTGACGGCATCGACGAATTCCTGTTCGCGGGTTTCCTGCGCCGCCGCCCGGTCGAGATGGTCAAGTGCAAGACCAACGATCTGGAAGTGCCGGCGTCGTCGGATTTCGTGCTGGAAGGTTATGTCGATGTCGACGAGCCGCTGCGCCGCGAAGGGCCCTTCGGCGATCACACCGGCTATTACTCGCTGGCCGACGACTACCCGGTCTTTCACCTGACCGCCATCACGCGCCGGGCGGCGCCCATCTACGCCACCACCGTCGTCGGACCGCCGCCGCAGGAAGACGCCTGGTTGGGCAAGGCGACCGAGCGGCTGTTCTTGCCGCTCTTGCAGATGACCTTCCCGGAGATCATCGACATGAACCTGCCAGTGGAAGGCTGCTTTCACAACCTGTGCATCGTCTCGATCCACAAGGAGTACCCGCACCACGCGCGCAAGATCTGCCATTCGCTGTGGGGCATGGGACAGATGATGTTCGCCAAGTGCATCATCGTCGTCGACGACGACGTCAACGTTCAGGACGTGGCCGAAGTGGCCTGGCGCGCCCTGAACAACATCGACGCCAAGCGCGATGTGTTCTTCGCTGAAGGGCCGATCGACGTCCTCGACCATGCCTCGCAGGGGTTCGGTTTCGGCGGCAAGCTGGGCGTCGACGCCACCCGCAAGTGGAAAGACGAAGGGTTCACCCGCGAATGGCCCGAGGTCTTGAAGATGCGCCCCGACGTGGTCAGCCACGTGAACGCCATCTGGAAGGATCTCGGTCTGTGATGACCAGCCTGGCCAGCGAGGGCGCCGACGTTCAGGGCCTGTTCAACCGGGTGGCCGAGCGCTATGACGCCGCCAACCGGGTGATGTCGGCGGGCGTCGATGTGCTGTGGCGCCGCAAGGCCATTGGACGGCTGCTGCAAGGCCTCGGCGCCGAACCGCGCGTTCTGGATCTCGGGGCGGGCACCTTGGACGGGGCGATCGAGATCGCCCGGCGCGCTCCGGGCGCGCGTATCGCCGCCGCGGATTTCGCGCGCGAGATGCTGCGCGTGGGGCGGCACAAGATCCCCACCGACGCGCGCATCGACACCCACGCCGCCGACGGCCACCACCTGCCCTATCGCGCCGCCGCCTTCGACGGCGCGTTCTCCGCCTTCTGCGTGCGCAACCTGTCCGATCTTCCGCGGGGCATGGGTGAGCTGCGGCGGGTGATCCGACCGGGCGGACGCGTGGTGATCCTGGAGTTTTTTCGTCCGGAAAAACCGCGCTTTTTCTTCGACAAGATCTACAACGCTCACGTGCTGCCGCTTCTGGGCTGGGCCGTGACCGGCGATCGCGAGGCGTACCGGTACTTGCCGGCGTCGATCGAGAAGTTCGCCAGCGTCGGCGAATTCGAGGCGGTGCTGCGGGCCGCCGGCTTCGCCGCCGTGGAGAGCCAGCCGTTGTTCCCGTCGGGCGTGGCGTCGATGGTGGTGGCGGCGTGAAGCTGGTGGTCGCCGTCGGCGGCGCGTCGGGCTCGATCTACGCCAGGCGCCTTTTGGACGTGCTGGCGGCCATGCGCGCGCGCGCAGGTGAGCGCGCCGGCGCCGAAATGAGCGCCGCGGCGGAACTGGAAGTCGGCCTTTGTTTTTCCACCGCCGGCGCCGAGGTCTGGGCCCACGAACTGGGCGCGGTGCCCGACTATCCGTTCAAGCGCTACGGTCTGCGCGATTTCCGCGCCCCGTTCGCCTCGGGCTCGGCGGGTTGGGACGCGATGGTGGTGGTGCCTTGTTCAACCGGAGGGCTGGCCCGCATCGCCCATGGCATTTCAGACAATCTGATCGGCCGCGCCGCCGACGTGATGTTGAAAGAGCGCCGGCGCCTGGTGCTGGTGGTGCGCGAAGCGCCGCTATCGCTGATTCACCTCGAGAACATGGCGGCGGTGACCCGCGCCGGCGCGGTGGTCTTGCCGGCGGCGCCGTCTTTTTATTCCAAGCCCGATACGATCGAAGCGTTGCTGGACACGGTGGTGGCGCGCGTGCTGGACCAGGTCGGTTTGCCGAATAGCTTGATGCCTCGTTGGGGCGAAGGCGCCCCACTTTCAGGAGCGGAGAAATGAGCGCCGATTCGTCTGCCGCCGCGGCCGCCGCGCGCGCGTCTGTCTCACTGTCCACGGTGGCGGCGGAGGATCTGTTCGTCCTCGGCCGCCAAGCCACCGCCGCCCGCCGGGCGTTGCACGGCGAGCGGGCGACCTTCATTCGATCAAAGCGCCTGCTGCCAGGCGGCGCCTGGCGCGGGCCGCGCGACGCCGCGCTGTCATACGTGGAAGAAGAGGACCTGGCGGCGCTGGGCGGCTGGTCGGGCGCGCGCGACGCCGGCGTCAAGCTGCTGGTCGGCGGCCGTTCGCCCGATGCGCACCGCGCGGCGCACGCCGACGGCGCGCGGTCGCTCTGGCGGCTGCCCTATCGCGCCGGCGAGGACGAAGCGGCGCGCCTGCAGGGTATCGCCGCCTTGCAGGCTCTGGCCGCGGGCGATTGTCCGCTGTGGGGCGTGCTGCCCACGCCCGAGGACGAAGCACACGGCCTGGACACCTTGCGCCTGATGGCGCTGTGCCGCTTGGGGTTGCCGTCGGTGGCGCACGTGCTCACCGACGTGGCCGCGCTGGGACCGCGCCTGGCGCAGATGAGCTTCGGCTTCGGCGCCGACGAATTGTTCGGCCCCATCGTCAGCGAGCGGGCGCTGCGCCTGGGCGACAACGCCAACAACCCGGCCATGACCCGCAAGGAAGCGGGCATCTTGTTGCGGGGGGCGGGCCTCATCCCTTGCGAACGCTTCGCTGACGACACATGGGAAGAGGTCACGCCATGATCACCAGCATCCGCGACAAAGTCCGTGCCGGCGAGCCGCTGTCCTTCGACGACGGCGTCGCTTTGTATCGCCACCCGAACCTGATCGACGTGGCGGCGCTGGCCAACGAGGTGCGCGAGCGCCTGCACGGCGACCGCACGTACTTCAACCGCAACCTGCACATCAACGCCACCAACGTCTGCGTCGCCGGCTGCATGTTCTGTTCATTCGCCCGCCTGAAAGAAGGTGACCAGGGCGCGTACACCATGTCGCACGCCGAAGCCTGGGGAAAGCTGCAAAGCCGCCTGGACACCGGCGATCCGATCACCGAGATCCACATCGTCAACGGACTGCACGACAAGCTGCCCTTCGATTACTACACCGAACTTCTGTCCGGGTTAAAGCGCCTCAAGCCGTCGATCCACCTCAAGGCCTTCACCGCGGTGGAGATCTTTTATTTCCACCAACACTTCGGGATGCCCATCGCCGACGTGCTGGCGCGTCTGCGTGACGCCGGACTGGATTCGCTACCCGGCGGCGGCGCCGAGATCTTCGCCGCGCGCGTGCGCAAGAAGATCTGCGACGACAAGTGCACCGGCGACGAATGGCTGGACGTGCACCGCACCGCCCACCGGATGGGCCTGCGTTCCAACTGCACGATGCTTTACGGGACCATCGACAGCGCCGAGGATCGCGTCGACCACATGCTACGCCTGCGCGCGCTGCAGGAGGAAACCGGCGGCTTTCAGACCTTCATCCCGCTGGCCTTTCACCCCGACAACAACGCGCTGATGAAGCTGCCGGCCCCGACGGGCACCGAAGATCTGCGCACCTACGCCGTGGCCCGTTTGCTGTTGAACAACATCCCGCACATCAAGGCCTACTGGATCATGCTGGGCGTGAAGACAGCGCAGACCGCGCTGTGGTTCGGCGCCGACGATCTCGACGGCACCGTGCAGGAAGAAAAGATCTATCACATGGCCGGCGCTGAGACGCCGCAGGCGATGACCCCGGACGAGATCGTGCGCATCATCCAAAACGCCGGCCGCACCCCGGTCGAGCGCGATACGCTGTACAACGTGATCGCCGAAGGCGAGGCGCTGGCCCCGCAGAAACCATTCCGGCGCGACGTCCGGCGCAAAGCCCTGGAGGTCTTGTCGTGAGTGCAGGAAGGCGTGGTGCAGAAAAGCGCATCAAGGTAGCGGCGGTTTCGTTTTTGAACGCCCGCCCCATCACCTACGGCCTGGAACAGGGCCTCGGCGAAGCAACTTTTGATCTGTCGTTCGATCTGCCGTCGCGCTGCGCGGACGCCTTGCGCGCGGGCGCGGTCGATCTGGCCCTCATCCCCACCGCCAGCTACGGCGAAAGCCAGGACGCCATCGTCGACCTGCGCGCGGTGCCGGGGATCGCCGTGGCCAGTTTTGGCCCGGTGCGAACCGTGCTGCTGATGGGCGACGTCCCGATGGATCAAATGACCGAGGTGGCGCTGGACGGAGCGTCGCGCAGCTCGGCCCGGCTGCTGCAGATTCTCTTTCGCGCCAAGGGTCTGGCGCCGCGCTATCGCGAGGTCGCGCACGAAGACGTGCTGACCGCGGCGGCGGGGACCACCGGCGCGCTGGTGATTGGCGATGCCGGGTTCGAGGCGACGGGACGTTATCCGCACGTCATCGATCTCGGCGAGGCCTGGCGGGCGCACACCGGGCTGCCGTTCGTGTTCGCGCTGTGGGCCGGACGCGGTGACGTGCTGGGCCCCGAAGAGATCGCGCTTTTGCAACAGAGCCTGGACGCTGGCCTCACCCACCGCCGGGAGATTGCCCGCGCCTGGGCCGAAGCCCACGGCGGCGCCCCGGCGCTGTACGAGCGTTACCTGACCGACAACATCCGCTACCGGTTGGGCGCCGACGAGCTGTCGGGGGCGGCGGCGTACTTCGATCGCATGCTGGACGCCGGCTTGCTGGCGACGCGCACGCGGGTGCGTCTGTTCGAGGCGGCGTACGTCGCGGCGACGCCTGGCCAGACCGCCTCTTCCGATGTGCCGCCGCCCGGGATCGCCCAGGCCGCACCGGCGTCCCGCAGCGTGGACGCGCTTTTGGCCGACGCCGCCGCCGGCATCCGCCTGTCGCCCGACGACGCCATTCGTTTGTACGAACACGCCTCGACGCTGGACCTGGGCGCCGCCGCCGACGCCCGCCGGCAGGCGCTGCACCCCGACGGCGTGGTCACGTACATCATCGACCGCAACGTCAACTACACCAACGTGTGCGTCACCCGCTGCAAATTCTGCAACTTCTATCGACCGCCCGGCAGCAAAGAGGGCTACACGCTTTCGCGCGAGGTGCTGGCGAAGAAGCTTCAAGAAACGGTTGATCTCGGCGGCGTGCAGATCCTGCTGCAAGGTGGCCTCAACCCCGACCTGCCGCTGACCTGGTACGAAGATCTGTTCCGCTGGATGAAGGCGAACTTCCCGCTGGCCATCCATGGCCTGTCGCCCGAGGAGATCCGCTACATCGCCGAGATCGAGCACATGCCCATCCGCGCGGTGATCGAACGCCTGGTGGTGGCCGGTCTCGATTCGATCCCCGGCGGCGGCGCCGAAGTGCTGGACGACGAGATCCGCCACAAGATCTCGCCGCTCAAGTGCACGACGGACACCTGGATGGAGGTGATGCGCGAAGGCCACGCCCTGGGCCTGCGCACCACCGCGACCATGGTCTTTGGCTTCGGCGAGACGCCGCGCCATCTGACCAATCACTGGGAGACGCTGCGTACGCTGCAAGATCGCACCGCCGGCTTCACCGCCTTCATCTGCTGGCCGTTTCAAGCCGAGGGGACTCGTTTGAAATTGCGCGATGACACCACGGCCATGCGCTATCTGCGAGTGTTCGCCCTGTCGCGGCTTTACCTGGATAACTTTCCCAGCCTGCAAGTGTCGTGGCCAACCATGGGCCCGGAAGTCGGCCAGGTGGGCCTGCGCTTCGGCGGCAACGATTTCGGCTCGGCGATGATCGAGGAGAACGTCGTCTCGCAAGCGGGCGCCGTCTTCAGCCTGGGCGCCGAGGACATCGAACGATACGTGCGCGCGGCGGGCTTTGAACCACGCCGCCGCAACATGCGCTACGAACGGCTGGCCGGGAACTAACGCCCGCGCCGTTTCTGGAACCACCGACGATGATGCCTGCGCCGTTTGCTCCTTCGCCTGCACCCGCGTCGACGTTGCCCGTCGCCCGCCTGGTGAGCGCGCGCTGGATCTTTCCCATCACCCGACCGCCCATCGCCGATGGCGCCGTGGCCCTGGACGCCGCCGACACCGTGGTCGACGTCGGGCCGCGCGCCGAGGTGGTGGGCAGATTCCCCGCGGCGCCCGAAGATCGCGCCGAGGGCGTGGTGCTTCCGGGCCTGATCAACGCGCACGCGCACCTTGAACTGTCAGCCCTGGCCGGTCAGGTGGCAGGTGGCCAGGGTCTGATCGCCTGGGCCGCCGCGGTCATGCAAGCGCGCGCCGGCATCGATCGCGCTGCCACGCGCGCCGCCGCCGCCAGCGCCGCCAGCGTCGCCGTCCGCCACGGCACCGCCGCCGTGGGCGACGTGGCCAACAGCCTGGATTCGGTCGGCGCCATCGCCGCCGCCGGTCTGCGCGGGATGGTCTTTCACGAACTGCTGGGCTCGCGCGAGGCGCGCACCGGCGACGCGCTGGCCGACGCCGCCCGGGAGCTCGGCGACCTCACCGTCGAGAGCGGCCCCTGGCCGGCCGGTCTGGCCTATGCGCCCGCGCCGCACGCGCCCTACTCTGCCGGCGCCGATCTTTTGCGCCGCATCTTCGCCGCGGCCGCCCGCACCGGCCTGCCGACCTCGATCCACGTCGGCGAAGATCCCGACGAGATCGCCCTCCTGCGCGACGGCAGCGGCCGCTGGCCCGCCGTGCTGGCGGCGATGGACGTGGCCCCCGGATCGCGCGTGCCGCACTCGACCCCGCTCGCCTATCTCGATGCGCTGGGGGCCTTCGCGGCGCCGTCGCCACCGCTGCTGGTGCACATGGTCCACGCCGACGACGACGAGCGCCGCCTGGCCCACGACGCTGGCGCGACGGTGGTTTTGTGCCCACGCTCGAACCTGCACATCGGCGGCGTGCTGGCGGACGTGCCGGCGTTGCTGGGTGAAGGCGTGGCGTTGGCCCTCGGCACCGATAGCTTGGCGTCGGCGGATGATCTGTCGCTGTGGGCGGAGATGGCTACGCTGCACGCGCATTTCCCGTCGCTGCCGGCGACGGTGTGGCTCTCCGCCGCCACCCGCGGCGGCGCCGAGGCGTTGTGCCTTCCCGCCTGCGGCGCCATCGCCGCTGGCAAACGTCCCGGTCTGCTGGACGTGTTGATCGAAGACTATCAACAACCGCTGGAATCACTGGTGCGCGATCCGCAGCCCTGCCTGCGGTGGATGGCGCGCGCATGACCGCGGTGGCCGGCCCCGACGATCCGCAGCGACCGCGCGCCACCGCCGTCGGTCAGGCGGTGACGTTCGGGCGGATGATCAAGTTCAGCCACACCATCTTCGCCTTGCCGTTCGCGCTGGCGGCGGCGGCGATTGCCGCGCGGGGCATTGGCCTGCCGCTGCCCCGCCTTTTGGCGATCACCTTGGCCATGGCCGGGGCGCGCACGGCGGCGATGGGCTTTAACCGAATCGTCGACCGGCACCTCGACGCCCGCAACCCGCGCACCGCCGGCCGCGAGCTGCCCGCCGGCAAGGTGTCGCTGCACGCCGCCTGGGCGCTGACGTTGTCCAGCGCGGCGCTGTTCGTCGGCGCCGCCGCTTACCTGGGGCCGTTGTGCCTGGCCCTGTCGCCGGTGGCGCTGGGCTTGCTGTTTGGTTATTCGTTCACCAAACGGTTCACCTTTCTGTGTCATCTGTTCTTGGGGCTGGCCATCGCGTCAGGGCCGGCCGGCGCCTGGATCGCGGTGCGCGGCGATTTCACGGCGGCGCCGGCGCTGCTGATGGTGGCGGTGGCCACCTGGATAGGCGGCTTCGACATTCTCTATGCGATCTCCGACGCCGATTTCGATCGCTTGGCGGGGCTGCATTCGATCCCGGCGCGCTTCGGGGTGAAATCGTCGCTGCTGATCTCGGCGGCGTTGCACGTGCTCACCGTCGCAGCGTTGATCGCGCTGGCCATCGTCGCCGGCCTGGGCGTTCCGTTCTTGATCGGGGTGGGGATCGTGCTGGCCCTCCTGATCGGCGAGCACGCCATCGTGACGCCCAACGACCTGTCGCGCCTCAATGTCGCCTTCTTCAGCTTGAACGGTTACGTGTCGGTGATTTTCCTGGCCGCCACGTTGATCGACATCTTCGTCCGCTGACCGCCGCCTCTTTGACCTTCGGCGGCGCCGAGGGTCAAGTTTGCTGCCTTCTGGCCGTTCTCTGTAATTGCCATGAAATTGCGCCCGTTCTTTGCCATTGGTGGCTTTCTTTTGATTGCGGGTCAGGCGCGCGCCGAATCGCCACCCGTCGATCGACTACCCGAACCGACCATCGCCGCGGCGGGCGCCGAGGGTGACTACTTGCGCGCCATCCACCACCAGGTTCACCGCCGCTGGGCGGAGAACTTCATCCGCCTGGCCGGCGAGACCTTGCCGGCCACCGATCGGGTGAACGATCTCACCCGCGCCGTGGAAGACGAACTGGTGATCGGCGCCGACGGGCAGATCATCTCGACGAAGCTGACCACGCCGTCGGGCTTCGCCGGCTTCGATGACGCCGTGGGCGATGTGCTTCGCGACAGCGCTCCGTTTCCTAAGCCGCCCGTCGACCTGCTGTCCGACGACGACGCCGTGCACATCCGCTGGACGTTCGCTCGCGATCAGCGCCGCTGCTCCCAGCTCGCTCTCGAGCGGGCGCAAGATCCGCTGGAGATCGCCGCGCCCAAGCTGCTGCGCAAAAATCGCCAGGCCGAACTGTTCAATCGCGCCAGCGCGGCCGTCGCCGCCGGACTGCCGGTCGAAAGCGTGGTCGGCGCCGTGGCCAAGGCATGGATGCCCGCCAATCTGGCCGGCGCCCACCCGTCGGGGCGCGTGGCCCGCGCGCTGGCAGAGACCGGTGATCGGGCCGCGATCAAATGGCTACAAGCCGCCGTCACCCAGCCCGCCACGGCCGGCGAAGTGGGCGAGGCGCTGTCAGCGGCCAAGGTGCGGGTGTGCCCGCTGGTGAAAAAGACCCTGGGCGGGGCCACCGTCGCCGAACAAGAGCCGGCAGCCCGGGCCCTGAAGAACGCCGGCGAACCGGACTGCGCACCAGAGTTGGTCAAGCTGTTGCAAAATCCCAAGGCCCGCATCGAAGCGCGCGTCGCCGCCGCTGTGGCCCTGGGCCCGATCACCGACGACGCCGGCCACAAGGCGCTGGCCGCCGCGGCCAAAGACGATCCGTCACCGGCCGTGCGCGGGGCCGCCATGCTGGCCGGCATTCGCCCTGGCGCCGGCCGCGGCAAGGTGGTGGCGATGGTGGCATTCCTGCGCGATCCGGCACCCGACGTCCGCGCTGCTGCCGCCGGCGGGATCATCCGCGCCGGCGGTGACACCGACCTCGCCGATCTGTATGTGCTGTTCAAGGACAATGACCCGCGCGCTGCGGAATCGGTGGCCCGCGAGCTGGATCGCGTGCGCACCGAGGAGGCGACCAAATTTCTGGTACGCCTGCTCAAACGCCCGCAGGCTTCGGTGCAGCTTCTGGCCGCCCAGATGTTGATCAAGCGCCACGCCGTCTCTTCGTTCGCGGCGCTGAAACCGTTTTTGGATCCGACGACCGAGCCCACCTTGCGGGCGCGCGCGTTGGTGGCGGCTGACGCTCCCGTGCTCGCGGCGATGGCCAATCCCGGCGACGGACCCGGCAACGATCCCAACGGCGCCGGCGTGGCCGCCTACCGTGCCTATCTTGGCCGGGGCGAGCGCGATCTGGCCGGCGCCTGGTGGGTCGGGCACGCGGCGATGTTGTCGCCCGACAATCAAACCGAGACGCTGTTGGACTGGATCGCCACCCGCGATGGCGGCGCGCCGATGGCCCGGGGTGGAGGCACCGCGACTGCCCAGGGGTACCACGAAAAGTGAGACGGTCGTCGGGGAACCCCGACGCGGCGGTCAACTAAGATTCCGCGCCGTTCGAATAACCATGTTAGCGTCCTCCAATTGACGGGCGTGGATCCATCGTTCATGTCGGATCGCCGTCGAGTCAGGCTGTGCTAGACGCAGACGCCGCCGCTGACCGCAACGAACGATCCAATCGCGGGCGCGTCTGGCTGGCGGAGGGCGCGCTGGTTGCCGCCGTATTGTTGGAAGCATTCTTGCCCGCCCGGGCGTTCGGTCTGCGGCTCAGCGCGCCGGACGCGGCGATTCTGACCGGCGTGGTCGCTTCAGGCCTGGCCATCGTGCGCGGAGGCTATTCGCTGCTGGCGACCTGGCTGCCACGGCGGGCCGGCCTTTTTGCGGCGCCTGCGCTGCTGGTGGCGACGGTGGCGGTGGTGGCGATCGGTGGGATGTGGCACGGGCCGCCTCATTACGCCTTGGTCACGGCAACGGCGCTGGGCCTGTCATCGGTGGGTTTTCTTTCCTGGTTCGCCGCGCCTGGCGCGGCGGCCTGGCGGCGCCTGACCGGGGCGCTGACGGTGGCGATGGCGTTCGCCTTCATCTTGGTGCTGGTTGATTTGAACGCACTGTCATTGTTCCCGCGGCATGTCCCGGTGCTGGCCGCGATCATCGCCGTCACCTGGCTGGCAGGGGCGCTGGCGATCATGCCGCCGCTACCGGCGGCCAGAGCGAGGCAGATCCTTTCGCTCGGCGGCGTGACGGCGACGCTGTGTTTGGTGCTGGCGCCGGCGACGACGGCGCGCGTGGCCGGCTACTTGCGCCGCCAGTCTGAACTGGGAGCCCTGCTGGCGCCGGTCTCCTGGGTGCGCGGTGTCAGCGCCGACGCGTATCTCACCTGGGGAAACGATCTCTGCCCCAGCGTGCCGCAACGTCCGGTGATGGTCGCCGGGCGGCCAAACGGCCTGAACGTCTTGTTCATCACCATCGATACCTTGCGCCGCGATCTGTACCTGCCGGCCGGACAGACCATGGCCGCGGCGTATCCCAATTTGGCGGCGGTGGCCAAAGACGGCTGCCAGTATCAGAACGTTCGTTCGGTCGGCGCGTCCACCCACCTGGCCATGCCGGCGCTGTACAACGGAACGCTGGCCTGGACAACGATGGAACGTCCGCTGCTGTCGGCGCTGGCTGATCGCGCGCAGATGCACGGGCGGGTCTTCGGCGGCCTGTGGCAGATCTCGAAGTACGCCGGGTTGCCGGACGGCGCGGGTGGTGGCGACGAGAAGACGTCCGTGACCACGCGCATTGTCGCCGAGATGCGCCTGGCCAGCGACGAGGGCCGGCCATGGATGTTGGTCGCGCACTATTTGACCCTGCACCTGCCCCGCAAGGCCGAGCTGCTGTCCCAGTTCAGCGGCGACCTGCGCCCGGTCTACGCGCACAAGCTGGCGGGTCTGGACGCCGAGCTGGGTCAGTTATTCGCTGCGATCAAGGCGCGCGGCGAATGCGACCGCACCGCCATTATCATCACCGCCGATCACGGCGAGGAATTAAACGAACGCGGCTATTCAGAGCACGCCTTTCACCTTTATGACACCGTGCTGGCGGTGCCGCTTATCGCGCGCCTGCCTGGGCAGGCCTGTCTGGATCCGCAGACGCCGCTCACTCTCCTGGACGTCGGGCCCATGCTGGCGACAGCATTGGGACTGGAGGTCCAGTCGTCCGCTTTGCAGGGCCACTGGCCGCCGACGCCGTCGCAGCCCGTCTACGCGTTCTCGACGGTGGGCGGGCCGTTCATGGCGATCATCGACGGCAACCTGAAGACCATCGTCGACGCTCGCTATGGCGACACGGAGGTCTATGACCTGGACGCTGACCCGCAGGAAAAACGTGATCTCAGCGCCGGGCTCACCCCGATCATTGCGGCCCGGCTGACCCGGGCGCCGATCCCGTGGAACCCGCTGGTACCGATGGCCCAACGCTATCGTCACGCGGGCGGGACCGAGTACGACGTTTGCCCAGGCAAGATAACGCCGCAGCCAGCGCGTCAGGCCACGGTGCAGGCGGCGCCGATGTCACCGCCGCGCAGGATCCAAGCGTCGCGTCTTTAGAGCGGGCGCTTTTACGGGCCGACGCCCAGGCGCCAGATCTCGTTGTCGGAAGGGCCAAAGCCGTCGGCGGTCAACCCGGTGCCGTTGGAGTCGCTTTGCCCGGGGACTTCCAGATACCGATCAGACAGCGCCGCGCTGTGGAATTTGAAGAACTGGCCGGCGGCATCGGCGCTGCGCCCGTCGGTGGTGTCAACGACCCAGTTCTGATCCTTGCTGCCAGACACGCACGTGGCCAGCTGAACCTTCGAGACGCTGTCGGTTTTGGGAGCGATGGCCAGGCAGCGGTCCTGGTTCGCCGCCGACATGATGTGGAAGCTGGCCCCGTCAGTGGAGGCAAACTTCCACAGCTGGTTGTCCTTGCTGTAGTCGGTCCATTGCTGCACGAGAGCGCTGGACTGATCCCAATCGATCACCTTTCCGCTGTGCAGATTCTTGATGCTGTACTTGGTGTCCGGATCAAATTGCGGCTTGAAGTCCGCGTTTCGCCACACCGTGATCACGTGCGCGTAGCCCTTGCAGGACGAGAAGCCGTCCGTCTGGCCGTCGTCGCGCGGCACGCCGCTGGTGCTGCAGTGATTGCTGCAAAGGCCACCGTCGCCCCACGGATTCTGGTACGGCGAATCGGTTTGGTCGGCGCCGATGCGGCCGGGCACAAGACCAAGATGGGTCTCTCCCTCGCAGAAATAGGCCGGCACCTTGCCCGATGAATCAACCACGAAGATGTTCCCGAAGAAGGCGCCCTCCAGGTCGGGGTAGCTGGCGTTTTGTCCCCATCCGATCTCTGGCATGGGCGACGTCAGCCACAGCGGAACGTGGACGCCGGTGGTGTTGACCAGGGCCATCATGCAGGAGGAGATTTTTTCCTGGCAGTCCTGCTCGCAGGCGCCGTCTTCCCATTCGGGGGCCAAGCCAATGCCACCCACGAATTTGTAGGTGGTGTCGCCGATCGTTTTGGTGATCGATCGATCCGCGGGCAAGGCACAGCGAACCAGATAGGCGATCGTGTTGCGGCCCTCCGAGGTGGTCATCAAACCGTTGCCGGTGGCGAGGCCGTTGCCCGTGGCCAGACCATTTCCGGTGGCAAGACCGTTGCCCGTCGCCAGACCGTTCCCGGTCGCCAGGCCATTGATGCCACTCAACCCGTTGCCTTGCACCAGCGCGGCGCTGGACATGCCCTGACCGGTTCCCGCCCCCGCGGACGAGCAACCCGACGCCGCGACGCCTAGGCCCAGGAAAAAAGACGACGAAAACACCCGGAGCATCATGCGAGTCGGCATTGACTATATTTCAAGCAGTAATTAGACCAACGATTTATTGAATACAAGAACAAGTAAACCGCTGGATATTCAATGGTTGCCGTGGCGCATTGGACGCGGCGGGCGGCCGACGTTGTAGAACCAAAGGCAGCGATCCGTTGTCGTCTAGTCAACGTTTCTGTGCGCGCGCGGCAGCGATCGGACCCGGCAGGTGTGTTAGTCAAAACCGGCGATGCTGCCTTGGACCATTGTCGATCGCGTGAGCACGCCAGAGGGTCCGCTCGAGCTCCGGCAACGGGGAGCGAGCGATTTTCTGATCACCGTGGGCGGGCGCGTGCTGATGACCAGCATGGCCCATCGGTCAGAGGACGCCCTGGCACGCTTGACGTGCGACGCGCTGGCGGCCGTCAAGCGGCCGCACGTCTTGCTGGGCGGATTGGGAATGGCGCTAACGTTGCGCGCGACGCTGACGGCGTTGCCGCCAGGCGCTGTCGTCACGGTCGTCGATCTGCATCCTCGGGTGGTCGCCTGGTGCCGTGGTCCGCTGGCCGCACTTTGCGATCGCGCACTGGACGACGCGCGCGTGGCCGTGCAAGTGGCGAACGTGGCCAAGGTGATCGCTGCCGCCCGGCCGCGGTCGTATCACGCGATCGTCCTCGACCTTTACGAAGGCCCGCCCAAGCACGATGGTGGTCGCGGCGACGCTCTTTACGGCGCCGCCGCCCTCGAGAATGCGCGCGCCGCCCTGGAACCCGGCGGCGTGTTCGCGGTGTGGTCCGAAGACGAGAGCCCGCCATTTCGCGCGCGGCTTGAAGCGGCCGGCTTCACCGTCGAACGACACCGGATCGGCCGCGGCGGCCGCACACATGTCATCTATTTGGCCACGGCGCCAATGACCACACCCGGGCCTGCTCACCGACGGTAAAAAATTTGCGGCAGCGATGGGCCGGGCGCCTGATGAAGCATGCCCGGTCACAAACGATTTCTTTGGTTGGCGCTGGCCACGGCATTGATTGCGCCCGGCAAGGCGCGCGCGCGATCGCGCGGCTACGTCGCGGCATCGCCCGACGGACCGCCGCAAAAACAAACGCGGCGGCCGGCCCTTCGTGTGGCACAGACGCTTGCGCCGGTCGCCTCGCCCGGCGGCCGGCACGTGATCGAAGTGCGTGAAGGCGGCGTGTTCGTCGACGGCCGTCGCATCCATCCGGCAGGCGATCAAGTTTATCTGCTGGGCGCACCCGCCTTCCGCAGCGATGGCGGCGCGGTGGCCTGGCTAGAGCGCAACGCCGGCCAGACACGCCTGGTGGTGGTGCCCGAGCTGGGACGGCGCACGGAGCCGCTTCCCTGGATGCTGCCTGGTTTGCGTGCGGACGCGCAGGTCTTTTGGGCCGGCGCCAACAAGGTGGTGGTGGGACCCGAGCTGCTGGCGCCGTTCGCCGTCGCTAGCTGGACCGACTGAACGTCGTCGCGCTCAAGGACGGCGAACGATTGGCCGCGGGGTCACGTCGTCGTCGAACGAAAGAGAAACCGCCGACGACGACGTCGACGGCGGCAGCAACAGCGTCCCGCCGCCAGTGGTGCTGTGCGGGAAAAAGATCGCCGGCGCAGCCGCCGACCGCGAACCGTCGGGCTCGCGCACCGTCACCAGACGATCGACGCCGCCCGCACCTACGTCGAACCGGACCACCTCACCCCAGATGATCGAACCGTCGGCTTCCAGCGTGGCCACCCGCCAGGTCGGAGCGATCGATCCCGGGTCGCCCGCCTCGCCGCGCGAGACCGGCGGCGCCAGCGCGTCCACCACGCCCAGCCAATCGCGAAGATTCTTGAAGGTGTAGTCGCTGATCCACACCGGGCTGCAGTAGCTCATGAAGTCGACCGTGCGCGTGGGATCCACCAGCTTCTGGTGAACAAGGTCATATCCCCAGGCTCCGATGTGCGCGCCTTGATAGGGAAACGCCGGGTCTGGCTGCGAGACCGGCCCGCAGGGCGCATGCTGTCGTCCCATGGTGTGCGCGACCTCTTGCAAGAAGACCCCGCTGCCCATGTTGGTAAAACCGATCCCGATCGAACAGCGAATGGAGTCCTGGTTCGGGTTATTGGCCAGCGCGGCGATTCCCGACACGCAAGCGTTGCCGCAATAGGATCGGAACGACGACCCGGGCGCCAGCAGCCCGTAGTAAAAAACATCGCGGGCGGGCCCGTCGGTCTGGCGGGCGACGCAGACGTCGGTCAGCACGCTGCTCCACCCATTGCCCATCGGATCGATGACGCCTGAGTGATCCAGGGGAGCGCGAACCGTGGTCTCGATGCGGGTCACCGGATAGGTGGCGAACATGGCGTCGGTGAGGAACTTGATCTGGGCGGCGCTGGTGTCCGGCAGCTGTTCCCCGCCGCCGCCCGTATAGCGAATCGGCACGAAGGTCATCTTGAGGGGCGCGCCCGGGTTCTCGGCTTTCACGGCTGCCGTGCTGCCGTCGGCGGGCAAACGCGCCTCCGCGGTCGAGCCAGTGGCGCCCGCGGTGACGTCGGCCTCGAACAACGTCACGCCCCAGCGAAACATGCTGGTGACGTCGGCAGCGTCCAGATTGAAGTTCACCGTCGAGGAGAGTTGATCGTCGGTCGACAGCCGGCCCACCGTCACGGTGATCTCTTTTGCCGGAATTCCGGGGATAAGTGTCAGGCGTGCCCGCACCGGACGGGCCTGCCAGCCCGGCTGTGGCCTAACGAACACGCGCAGCAGCGCCGGGCGATTGGCGATCAATGGAACGTCCAGCGTGGTCAGCGGAACCCCGTTCTTGGTCAGGCCAACTTTGACCGCCTGGTAGATTGCGACATCGTCGATGGCGAGACCATGGACCAGCGGGCCGTCGAGGCCCGATGGAGGCGACCAGGCAACGCCCGCGTCGCGATCGGCCGGCTCGTTCATGCCCGCCACTTCACCAGGCGCGCCCGGCAGCGGCCTGGTAGCCACGGTCGAAACCGGCACCCCGACTTCGCCGCCGCAGGCGACCAGAACCATCGCCGCCACCACCGCCCCGACCGTGATTTCAGTCACTCAGCCCGACCCGCCACGATAAACAGGATAGCAAGGATCGGCGACGCCATTCCGTTCGTGGCGAGGGCTCCGGACACGAAGGCGATCTGCTGCCAGGTCAGGCACAGATCCTTACTTTTGTCCACATAGTCAGATACTATTATTTTAAGGCATGCAAGATAGCTTACATATTAAGGAACTCCATATTTGCTTGACCGGGTAAATCGAAGCTGCTGCAGTTAGTATGCGTGAATACACCGACGCAGAAGGGCGTACGCCGGGGCCCACGTGACCGGAGATTGGGAAGGCTGGGCCGTTATCAGCTCATCGGCCGGCTAGCCACCGGCGGAATGGCCGAGGTTTACCTGGGCCTTTCTGGCGAACTGTCCGGCTACCGCACGCTGGTGGTGTTGAAACGAATCCTTCCCCACCTGGCCTCGAACGGTCAGTTCGTGCGGATGTTTCTGGATGAAGCGCGCATCGAAGCGCGTCTGGATCATCCCAACGTCGTCAGGATCATCGAGGTTGGTCACGACGGCGACGAGTACTTCTTGGCCATGGAGCTGGTGCAAGGCAAACCCCTGTCGACAGTCCTGCGCAGGGCCATGCGCGAGAAGGCGCCGCTGATGCCGGCGCTGGCCGCGTTCATCATCGCCCAAGCCGCCAACGGGCTTGGATACGCGCACACCATGATCGACTCCGATGGGCGGCCCATGCAGATCGTCCACCGTGATGTGTCGCCGCAGAACATTCTGGTCTCGTTCGAAGGAGCGGTGAAGATCATCGATTTCGGTATTGCCCGCGCCACCGGCCGGGGCACACGCACCAGCCCGGGCGGCCTCAAAGGCAAGATCCAGTACATGTCGCCGGAGCAGGCGTCGGCCGCCGAGGTCGACCCGCGTTCGGACGTGTTCGCGCTGGGCGTGGTGCTGTGGGAGGTGCTGGTCGGGCAGCGTCTTTTCTATCGCGAGAACGAGCTGGCGATGATGCGCGCGGTGGTCGATGAGCCGATCCCTTCGCCGTCGCAGTTGGTGCCCACGCCGCCCGAGCTGGAGGCGATCGTGATGCGCGCCCTGGATCGCGATCCAGACCGCCGTTTTCACACCGCGCAGGAGATGGGCCTGGCCCTGGAACGGTTCGCCTTTACCAACGGCAGCTTCAGCCCGCAGCAGCTGGCCACGTACATGAAGCTGCTGTTCGCCTCCGATTTCTTGCAATGGAAGCGGACTGTCTCCTCGGCCATGGAGATGGAGCCGACGCCGCCCGATCACAACTCGGGGGCGAACGACTTTCGGGCGGCCGGCGCCAGTTCGGACTCGCACTCGTCCAGCGCCACCCTCGAGCTGGGACCGGCGGCGCCCGATGAGACGCAGCCGTGCGAGGCCGCCGATGAGGCTGGAGAGACGCCGATCATGCCGGCCGCCGCGTCTTTCATCCCGTCGCCGGTTCCTTCGGCGCACGATCGGTTGTGGGTGTACGGCGGGATCGCCTCGCTGGCCATGATCTCCATCGCCGGCGTGCTTGTTCTGTCGCAGCCGCGCGCCAATCGCCGACTGGAGGCGCCGCCGCTGGTGGCGACGCGAGTCGAGGCGCCGCCGCCGCTGGCCGTGCCGCTGCCGCCTCGGCCTGATCTGCCGCTACTCGCGGAAGCAGTGGCGGCCACGCCTGCCGCGCCAGCCCCGACGGTTACGTCGCCGCCGCCCGCGCCGGTGGTCCCTCCCGCCCCGGCACTGTCCGCGGACGCTCTGGCGCCGGCGGCTGCGCGGCTGCCGATCGATGTGCCGGCCCGGCCGGCCCACCCGATCACCGCGGCGGCGCCTCCGGTGAGGTTGCCGGCGGTGGTGGTGGCTTCGAAGTTATCGCCCAAGCGCCCAAAAGCAGCGAAAGATCCGCGCGCCTCCCGAGCCCGCGCGGCCAAACTGAGCCTGGCCTCGAGCGCGCGCAACCGGCGGGTCAGCATCCGCGACATCGGCCGGGTGCAAAAGCCAAAGCTGACCCGCGCGGCGACCTCGCGAACCAGCCGGCTGATGATGGACGACGCGCCGCTGCCGCCCGGGCGCATCGACGAAACCTTGCCGGCGCCGGCCCCACGCGAGATGCCAGCACCCCGCGAGACCCAAACGCAATCTCAGACCGACCACCGACGAAATCCGTTCGACTAGGCGACGACCGGCCCAACTAGGACCGAAATGCACAGCAAGACTATTTTGGCGGGCGTGATTTTCATGCTCTCGGGGCTGATTTCTACCATCGGCCGCGCCGAGCCCTGTCCGACGCCAGGGTCGGACGAGACGCAGGCGCGGCGGCGCTTGGCCAAGCAATGGTTCAGCCGGGCCGAAGAATCGGAAAGCAGCGGCGAGCGCGACATCGCCGTCAAGCAGTACGCCTGTTCATTGCGCCTGGTCCCGCATCCGTCGACAGCTTACAACCTGGCCGTGGCCGCGGAACGTTCCGGCGATCCGTCGATGGCGGTCGAGGCGTTTCGCGCTTACCTGCGTTTGCTGCCGGACGCGCCCGATCGCGGACCGACTGAAGCACGCATCGGCCGACTGGAAGGACAGGTGCTGGAGCTGCGCCAAAAGTTCGACGACGGAACTCCGGGGCGCGGGCTGGCCAAGACGAAGACCGTCGCGTCCTCCCCGCGCTTCGTGCCAGAGCGCGATCCCGATCAGCTTCCGCCGCTGCCGATGCCCGATTCATCATCACCGAGCGAGCGGCGCATACCGCCGTGGCCGCTGTTCGCCGGCGCGGCGGCGACGGCGGGGACCGGGCTAATCTTCAATCTGGTGGCGCGCGCCAAGATGACCACTTGCCGCGATCCGCAGCTGCGCTCGTCGAGCCTGGCGGTGGCCGATGCCGCTTGCAGCAGCGCGCGGCCGTACGCTTACGGTTCGTACGCGCTTTTGGGGTTGGGCGCGGCGCTGGGCGTGGCGGGCGGCATCCTGATCTTTCAGGACGGCGGCAGCGACGGCCCGACGTTGTCGGTCAGCCCCAACGGAACTGGCGGCGCTTTGAACGTCTCGGGCGCTTTCTAGCTGCGCCGGCTCAGGCCGGCAGCTTGGCTTGAATGCGGGCGATGGCCTCCTCGACGTTTTCGCGCAGGCCAAATGCCGACAGACGGAAGTAACCTTCACCGCCGCTGCCGAAGCCCGACCCGGGCGTGCCGACCACGTTGGCTTCACCGAGCAGACGATCAAAGAACGCCCACGACGTCTCGCTCGCCGGCACCTTCAACCAGATGTACGGCGCGTTCACGCCGCCGTAGACGGCATACCCGGCTTTGCTCAGGCCTTCGCGGATGATGCGAGCGTTGTCCATATAGTGGGCGATGTTCGCTTCGATGGCCGCCCGACCGGCGGGCAGGAAGGTCGCCTCGGCGGCTTTTTGGATCGGATAGCTGACGCCGTTGAACTTGGTGGTGTGGCGGCGGTTCCACAGGGTGTGCAGCGGCACCAGCTCGCCCCTGTCGTTGCGCGCCTTGAGTTCTTTGGGGATCACCGCGTAGGCGCAGCGGATGCCGGTGAAGCCGGCCGTCTTGGACAGGCTGCGAAATTCGACCGCCACCTGACGGGCGCCGGGTAGTTCGTAAATACTATGTAAAAGGCCAGGCTCGCGGATGAAGGCTTCGTAGGCGGCGTCGAAAAGGATCACCGCTTCGTGAGCCCGGGCGTATTCCACCCAGCGGGCCAAGGACGCCCGCGGCAGCACGGTGCCGGTCGGATTGTTGGGTGAGCAGAGGTAGATCAGATCGACGCGGGCCTCGGGCAGCGGCGGATCAAAACCGTTCTCGGCGTTGGTAGGCAGATAGACCAGCCGGCCGTAACGGCCCTGGGCGTCGGCGGCGTCGGTGCGGCCGGCCATCACGTTGGTGTCGACGTAGACCGGATACACCGGGTCGGTGATGGCCACGACGTTGTCGACGGAGAAGAGCTCCTGAATGTTGCCGGCGTCGCACTTTGATCCGTCGGAGACGAAGATCTCGTCGGCCGCCACCGCGGCGCCCTGACGGGTGTAGTCGGCGGCGATGGCGTTGCGCAAGAAGTCATATCCTTGCTCGGGGCCATAGCCTCTGAACGATTCACCGCGTCCCATCTCGTCGGCGGCGGCCTTGAGGGCGTCGGTGATCGGCGGCGGCAAGGGCAGCACCACGTCGCCGATGCCGAGGCGAATGATCTTCGCCGCCGGGTTGGCGGCAGAGAACGCCCGGACGCGCTTGGCGATCTCGGAGAAGAGATAGGACGCCTGCAGCTTTTGATAGTGGGAATTGATCTTGGCCATGGTTGCGACGGCGGAGATTAAACGACCGACGACCGGAGATCCACGCCCGGTCGCTCAGTCCGTCGACGAGAAGACCACCGCGCCCGGGTCGCGCTCCAGGCGGGGCGCGGTCGCCCGCGCCTTGGCCACCGCCTCCAGCTCTTGCTTGATGCGGGGGAAGTGATAGTGGAGGCGCCCGTCCTCGTCGGGTTCGACATCGCCGCCCAGGGCGACCAGCTCCTTGTCCAGGGCCGCCCCCAGCTCCTTGGTGGGGGCCAGGTCCTCGCGCCGGCGCGGCGCCAGCGAGGCGAAGATTCGCTGCAGCAGCGAGCGGCGCTGGTTGGCGGCGGCGCGCCGCGGGCGGCCGAGGCGCGCCTTCAGCCAGCGCACCAGGGGCACCCCGAAAAACACGCTGGAGAACGCCAGCGGAAAATCGCGCAGCAAGAAATCCCAGGCCGCCAGCGAGATGCGAAATTTGGCCTCGAACATCGGCACCACCCACAACGGCGCGCTGAGGTTGAAGGCGTTGAACAGACCGATCACCGTGTTGCGATCCGGGCTGTTGCCGGTCAGCACCGGCTCGGGTTCCAGCCGCTCCCAGGCCAGGCGCGGGCGCAACAGGCGATCCCCGATAGCCGCGCCCTCAACGGTCTTGCGCAGGTCCTTGAAGACATACAGCACCACGCCGTCGTCGGTGACTTCGGGCTCGCCGTCATAGTCGACCATCAGGCGGGTCACTTCCTCTTCGGCGCGGGCAAAGTCCCAGCCCATCAAGCGCACCAGGTCGGCGGCAGCGATGCGCCCGTCATTGCCGCGAATGAATGACAGGAGCTCTTTTTCGTCGCGCAAGGGATCCACGGCCGGCAGCGGCGGGCCGAAGACGAAGGCGAACACGCTCTTGTAAAAAGGCGGTTGCCGCGGGCGCGCCGGCGCCCGGCCGTAGGGATCGGGATTGCCACCGATGCCCCAGCCCCAGATCCAGAACAGGCCGCCAAAGCCGCCCCGATCGTCATCGTCGCGATCGTTGCTGCGCGCAAAGACCAGGGCGATCAACATGGCCACGAACGCCGTGAAATAGACCACCAGCGTGCCCATGATCGTCACCTTGAACAGGAACGAAAATCCCTTCCACAGGACGTTGCCGATGGCCGCCGCGCGCTCGCGAAAAGGGACGGCGTCGCGGCGTTCGAATTGGGGATCGAATTGATAAAGCAGCTCGCCGCTCTCGGTGGCGCTGAGGTGGCTGCGATATTCTTTCAACAGCAGCGTCAGGCCACGTTGGGTCTCGTCCTGGGGCAGGCCCGACGCAGCCATGGCATCGGCGCGCGTAAGCTGGCCGTTTCGCCCGCGCAGCGCTTCCAGCAGGACCGTCTTGGCGCGCTGGTCGGTGTATCCCTTCTTCTCGATGGTCGGTTCAGCAGTGGCTGTCGCACGCGGCATCCTTGATCACTTGTCTCAGGAACGGCCGCAGCGCAAGCCCGGAGAAACCGGAGCGTGTACACTGATTGCGGTGGACGAGTCCGAATCAGCCGCTGACAGCGACTGGCCGGCTGGCCTGGTGGCCGTAGGCGGCACGCTGGATCCCGATCGCTTGCTGTCGGCGTACCGGGTGGGCGTGTTTCCCTGGTCGTCGGATCCGATGCTGACCTGGTGGTCGCCCGATCCCCGCGCGGTGTTCGACCTGGACGCCTTCCACCCCCACCGCACGGTGGCCCGCACGGCGCGCCGCTGCGGCTGGACGTTCGCCATCGATCGCGATTTTGCCGGCGTCATGCGGGCCTGCGCGGCGGCCACCGACGATCGCCCGGGCACGTGGATCACCGAGGAATTCATCCATTCGTACAGCGAGCTTTTTCGCCGCGGCCACGCCCACAGCGTCGAGGTCTACGAAGGCGACGAGCTGGTCGGCGGCCTTTACGGCGTGACCATCGGCGCCTTCTTCGGGGGCGAATCGATGTTCCACCGCCGCACCGACGCGTCGAAGGCGGCGGTTTCGTTCCTGGTGGAACGGCTGCGCGCCGGGGGTTTTCTGCTGCTGGACGCGCAGATGCCCACGCCGCACCTGGAACGCCTGGGCGCCACCACGCTGCCGCGCGACGAATACTTGGCCCAGTTGCGTCGGGCGCTAACCGTCCAGGCTACGCTGTCGGCACCTTGATGGGACCCGAACCGAGCGCGTCGCGCACGCAGACCCGGTTGCGTCCGCCGCGCTTGGCTCGATACATGGTCTCGTCGGCCAGCGCCACCAGATCGGACGCGCTTTGCACGCCCGGGTCGGGCATGTGTGCCACGCCGACGCTGATGGTCACCGGGATCGACTTGCCCTCGAACATGAAGCGGTGGCCTTCGATCACGGCCCGCAGGCGTTCGGCCAGCAGAGCAGCGTCGCGCAGATCGGTCTCGCGGCAGATGACGGCGAACTCCTCGCCGCCGTAGCGGGCGAAGATGTCCTCGCCGCGCAGCGATTCGACGGCCACCGCCGACAGCTCGGAAAGGACGGCGTCGCCGCCGGGGTGGCCGTGCGTGTCGTTGATGCGCTTGAAATGATCGATGTCGATGAAGATCAAGCTCAGCGGCGATCGCTGCCGCTGCGAATAGGTCACCTCGGTTTCCAGGCGCTCGCCGAAGTAGCGTTTGTTGAACGCCTTGGTCAGGCCATCGCGCAGCGCCGATTCGGACAGCTGGCGCTGGAACGCCTCGTCCAGTTTGTCGTGATAGGTGAACTTCAGGATGGTCGCCGACCCCAGCAGGATCTTGTCGCCGTCGGCCAGGATCTGCTCCTTGACGCGGACGCCGTTGCAGAACGTCCCGTTGGTCGAACCCAGATCTTCAAGGATGATGTGGTCTGGCTCGCGCACGAGCTGGGCGTGCTCGCGGGAGATCCCCTCGTCGACCAGACGAACATCTGCTTTGTCGCCGCGGCCGAGGACGGTCTTGTCCTTCTCGATGAGGTACATCTCGCCCATGCAGGACCCGGCCAGCACCAACAGGTAGGCGTGGTCGACGTCATTGGGTTCGCTGTTGGCGGGAGGGTGCGCGGTCCGGGTGGTGTCCTCCAGCGGATTGCGCGCGCGCGAAGACGGCATTTTGATATTTTAGCCGTTGGCGGTCGCACCTTGCAAACCCTCGTCGGAACTAGCGGTTACAGCTATGCCCCCTGGAAGGGGCGTTTTTATCCCCAAAAGATTGCCGCGGCCGAGATGCTGCCCTACTACGCCGGCCATTTCCCGACTGTCGAGATCAACAATACCTTCTATCGCATGCCGACCGCTGACCTGCTGCGCACCTGGGCCGGGCAGACGCCGGACAGCTTTCGTTTCGTCCTGAAAAGTCCGCGGCGAATCACCCACGAAAAAAAATTGAGCGTCGACGGTGACGAGGTGGCGCGGCTTTACGAGGTGGCGACGGCGCTCGGTGAAAAACTGGGACCGGTGCTGTTTCAGCTGCCGCCGTTCATGCGCAAGGACACCGGCAAACTGACGGCATTTCTGGCCCAATTGCCGCCCACCGCGCGCGCCGCTTTCGAGTTCCGGCACGAATCATGGTTCGTGCCGGAAGTCTTCGAAGCCCTGCGCGCCCGCGACGCCGCCCTGTGCATCGCCGAGGCGGACGACTTTGCCACGCCCCTGGAAGCAACGGCGTCCTGGGGCTACCTGCGCCTGCGCCGGCAAGACTACGACGACGCTGCGCTGGGCAACTGGGCATCGCGCATCTCTGGACAGACGTGGAACCAGGCCTATGTCTTTCTCAAGCACGAGGACGAAGGAAGAGGGCCGGTGCTGGCGAAGAAGCTGATCGAGCTTCTGGGCTCTGGTGCCAACGGCTGATCGCGCGACTTGGTTTTTTGGAAGCGGCTTCACTGCGGAGTACAATCACCTACATGGCACGCGCAATCGCAGGCGGAACGATCTCATTCGGGCTGGTCTCCATCCCGGTCAAGCTGTACTCGGCCACCCAGGCGTCGGCCGGGATTTCTTTCCATCTGCTGCACGCCAAGGACAACACGCGCCTCAAGCAGCAGTACATCTGTCCGCGCGACAACGAGATCGTTCCGCGCGACGAGATGATCAAAGGGTACGAGTTCGCCAAGGATCAGTACGTGACCTTCTCGGGCGAGGAATTGAAAGCGCTAGAGGAGAAGGCCACCCAGACCATCGAAATCGCCGAGTTCGTGCCGATGCAGAAGATCGACCCGGTCTATTTCGACAAGCCTTACTACCTGGGCGCGGAGAAAGGCGGCGAGAAGGCCTATCACCTGCTGTGCCAGGCGATGCGGGACACCGGCCGCTGCGGCCTGGCCCGCTATGCGGCGCGCGGCAAGCAATACCTGGTGCTGCTGCGCCCGACCACCGAGGAGCCGGGCGGATTGGTCATGCAGCAGCTGCTGTATGCCGACGAGGTGCGCCCGTTCTCCGACGTGCCGATCGCCGAGGCCGACGTGCGCGAGCCGGAGCTCAAGCTGGCCAAGCAGCTCATTGACCAGATCGCCGTCGAGACCTTTGACCCCACGCAGTTCGAGGACGACGTCCGCAAGCGCACCCAGGAAGACATCGATCGCAAGGTGAAGGGCCAGGAGATCTCTGCCGCCGAGCCGGCGCCGGAGCCGGCGCGCATCATTGATTTGATGGAGGCTCTCAAGGCCAGCCTGAGCAAGAAAGGTCAGGACAACACCGCGGACGCCGAGGAGGGCGCGGACTCTGGTGACGGGCACGTCGGCGACCGGAGATCGCCGCGCCGGTCAGCACCGCGCGCCGAGAAGACCGAGGGCAAGCGCGCCCGCGGCGGCAAACGCTGAGCCCCGCCGGCGGTTGTCGATGCTCCTGAAGATCGTGCAGACCGGCGAGCTGGTGCTGCGCCAGCGTGCGCGCGATCTCACCAAGGCGGAAATCGAGAGCGCGGAGATCCAGACCTTGATCGAGCTCATGCGCGAGACCATGCGCGACGCGCCGGGCGTCGGCCTGGCGGCGCCGCAGATCGCCCAGCCGTTGCAGCTGGCGGTGATCGAGGACGTCGCCGCGGTCGAGGAGACCGAGCGCAGCCCGGTCCCCTTCCATGTCATCATCAACCCGCGCCTGACCTTGCACGGCGAGGTGGTCGAGTTCTTCGAAGGCTGCCTGAGCGTCGACGGCTTCCAGGCCGTGGTCCCGCGCGCCCACGACGTCACCGTCGAAGCGCTGGACCACCGGGGCGAGCCAATCTCGATCAAGGCGAGCGGCTGGTACGCCCGCATCCTGCAGCACGAGATCGATCACCTGAACGGCGTCCTTTACATCGATCGCATGCACACCCGAACCTTCTGCAGCGCGCGCAACGCCGCCCGCGTGTGGCAGGGACAAAAGCCATCCGCGGTGCTCGCCGCCGTGGGCCAGCCGCGCTAGACCGGGTTATAGTCGGAGCCGCGGGGAATGAGCGGTTACAGCGCGAACGAGGTCGAGAAGATGCTGGGCCTGTCGCCGGCGCGCCTGCGCGCGTACGTGCGGGCCGGCCTTCTGACCCCCGAACGCGGCGCTGAAGGCGAGCTGCGCTTTTCGTTTCAGGATCTGCGGCTTCTGCGCAACGCCGAGGGTCTGGTGCGTGGCCGTATCGCCCCGCACCGGGTGCGGCGCGCCCTGCAAAGTGTGCGGGCCCGCCTGAACGGCGAGCAGCCGCTGTCGGCGGTGCAGCTGGAAGCCGAAGGCAGCGGCCTGGTGGTGCGCGACGGAGGCGCCCGCTGGCAGGCCGAGTCCGGACAGCTGCTGCTGGACCTGGCAGCGCCGTCCACGGTGCCCGCCCCGGCCGAGGCGTCGATCGCCCGGCTCCACCCGCCCCGCCCCGCCGCCGAAGCGGCTGCCGCCGAGGCGCCGCCTCTGTCTGCGCAACAACTTTACGAGTCGGCCGCGCGACAAGAGGAAATCGATCCCCAGCAGGCGCGCGAGACCTATCTGCAAGTCCTGACGCTGGTTCCTACCCACGCTGACGCGCACATCGACCTCGGCAGGCTGCTGCACCAGTCGGGTGATCTCAGGGCAGCGGAGTTTCACTACCGCAACGCCTTGACCGCGCGGCCGGGGGACTCGACGGCGGCGTTCAATCTGGGCGTGGCGCTGGAGGACCAGGGGCAGGTCAGCGCCGCCATCGACGCCTACGAAAAAGCGCTGGCGTCGAACCCGGAGAACGCCGACGCCCACTACAACGCCGCCCGGCTGTACGAAAAGGCGGGCGACTATCCGGCGGCGCTTCGACATCTGCGGGCGTACCGGCAACTGTCGAAGCGCTGAGCGTCGGCGCCGCGGGTTACTTCGGCGACAGGGCCACGCCGCGGAACACCGTGTTGGTGCCGGCGGTGGCGATCACCGTGTTGGTCACGGTGGTGCCGTCGTCGACGAAGACCACCAGGCGGCCATTGGCGTCCTCCGCCGTGCTGGCCACCAGCGTGACCTTGTTTCCCACGGCGCTGCCGGCCAGGCCGCGGAAACCAACCGGCGTCGGGCTGACGTTGAACGTGCCGGCCAAAGACCAGCTGGTGCCGCTGTTGGTCCACTTTTGTATGCCGCCGCTCGTGCTGTCATCGGACAGGTACAGAGTGTCTGGCTTGCCGTCTCCTCCGGCCGGAACCAGATCCAACGTCACCATCCCGTAGACGCTGGGGGGAAGGTTGTTGTTGCTGTTGTTGTTCGGGATACCGTTCAGAGTCACCGCCAGCTGACCCGTCGTGGTCGGCAGGCCAGTGCCGATGGTGAACACGCTGGGGCTGGAGGCAACGTTCGACGTCCCGTACAGCTGGCCGCCCGCGATCGTCAACCAGCGCACGTTGTTCAGAGACGCGTTCAACACCAGCGTGCCGCCGCTGGTCCCGAAGGGAACGAACCACACGCCGCCGCTGCTGCCGCCGGCGCCCGCCACCCAGAAGCCTGTGCCGTCGGCGGACGTGGCGCCGCGCGCGTTGTTGGAATCGAACGCCGTCGCCAGCGTCGTCGACGTATCGACGTGGCCGGCGGCATCGACGCGGGCCACCGCCCGCTTGAAAGCGGAGGCCTTGGACGAGGCGACCTTGGAGGTGCCGATCGGCGCCGCGTACCCGGCCATGACCAGGTAGTGCCCGTCGGCGGACAGCGACAACTCGCCTTCCGACGACGCGGAACCAGACATCGTGAACGGATTGCCAGCAGGCGCTAACAGCGACACCGCCACGGTGGCGACCAACGTGCCGTCGAAGCGCCACTCGTCGACGGAAACGGCGGTGCCGCCGCTGCCCAACGCCGCCGAGCCATCGCCGAGGCGCACCACGCGGAAGGTCTGCGGCGACACACACGCGCCGTTGCCGTCGCACGACTGGCCCCCGTTCTGCGAGCAGGCGGTGCCGCTGGGCAGATTGCTGGTCGACGGCGCGCCTGCGGTGCACGTGCCGGCCGCGCACTGGTTAGCGCTGGACGGAGCGTCGCTGTTGTCGGCCAAGCTGGTCACCTGACCGGCGCCGTCACAGACAGTGCGCTGGCAATCACCCTGCACTTGCGCCGCCACCGGTGTGCCCACGGCGGCTTTGGCGAAGCCGCATTGGCCTTGGGTGCAGCTCCGCTGCGCGCACTCGCTGTCCGCTCCGGGGCAGTCGGCCGCGATCAAGCAGCCGAGGCACGAGCCCGAGCCGTCGCAAAATCCGGCGCCGCACGACAGCCCGGCCGCTGCGGCGACCACGCCGGGAACGCCGCTGGAACAGGTCTCGACGGTGCAGGGGTTGCCGTCGTCGGCGGGGGTGTCCGAATCGCTGATCGCCGACAGAACCCCGCCCGCGCCGTCGCACTGATTGACGTGGCAGTCACCGACCACCTGAGCAGCGGTGGGCGTGCCCGCTGCTGAGTAGGCGACGCCGCAGGCGCCAGCGGCGCAGGTGCGAGCCATGCACTCGGTTTCGACCCCTCCGCAATCGGCGGCCGTCACGCACGACACGCACGAGCCGGCGCCGTCACACAACGAACCGCCGCCTTGGTTGCAGATGGCACCGGCCACCACCGATGGATTGGTCGGCACGCCGTTCAAGCACAGGTCGGACGTGCACTGGTTGCCGTCGACAGGAACGTCAGCCGGATCGATGGCGTTGACCGTGTTGCCAAAGCCGTCGCACTGGCTCGAGTGGCAGTCGCCCGTCACCTGCGTGCCCACCAGCGTGCCGGACGGCTGGACGGGCCCGCTGCAGGTCGCGGTGCCCGGATTGCACATGCCGGCGCGGTGACAAGCGTCGGCCGCGCTGCAGGTGACCGGCGTGGCGCCGTCGCACTGATCCAGGTACGCCACCTGCGCCGGCACATAGCCGGGCAGCGCCACCGGATCGATGGTGAAGACGTAGATCTTGGCGTCCTGATCGGGCAGGAAGTCGTTGTCGCTGGTGACGTACAAGGTGTGGCGCCCATCGGGCAGATCAGGTCCCAAGGCCAGACCTTCGATCTTCTCCGGGAACGACGCTCCGGCTAGGCCGAAGGCCGGATCCAGCAGATCCAAAAACAGCTTCTTCGACACGGCGGTCACGCCGGCGGGGATCCCGGTGGTCGGCAGCGCGGCGATGTTGCTGATGTCGGTAGCACTGGTGATGTCGATCAGGAAGTACTTCTTGAAAGCGGCGTCGGTGCCGCCATTGCCGTCGCGCTCGTCGACCAGGAACTGGTGGTCGTTGATGGCCAGGATTTCGTTGGTGCCCAGGCTGGCGTTCTCCAGCGGATAGATGAACTCGCGGGTCTCTCCGTTGATGGTGTCGATCTCCAGCATGCGGATGTTGGTGCCGACGCGCTTGTTCTTCCCGGACAGGGCGCCGTCCTGGATGAGCGGGCTCTGCATCAAACCGTACAGCTTGCGACCGTCCGGGCTGATGGCCAGGCCTTCCATGCCGCGGTTGTCTTGCCGGCCCTTGGTGTTGGTCGGCGGCAGCTCGTCGTCTTCCTTGGCCGGATGATCGATGAGAAATTTGGCGGGCACGTTCAGCGAACGCAGCCGGTGGCCGTCGGCGGAGAATTCATAGACGAAGGGGCCGTATTCGTCAGAGATGAAGAATGTGCCGCTGGGGCTGGCGCGCAGACCTTCGACGTCCAGGCGCAAGCTGGCCGGCGAATTGGTGGCATCGAAGTTGATATTGCGTCCGTTGAACGCGGGCAGACCGGGCCCTTGATCCAGGACCGCGCCGGCCTTGAGGGTCGGCGTGACCTTGCCGCCGTCGAGCGACAAGTCCATCACGTAGTAGCGTTCGGTGTAGCTGTCGTCGCCGGCGTTCGGGCCACGATCGGGCGCCACCAAGAAACGATTCCCGATGCCGGTGTAAGCGATGGCCGAGCCGGTGCCGCCGACCGCATTGTTCGACACGCCGTCTTCCAGGGCCAGCGGGCTGACCGCCAGCCCGTCGGTCAGCGCCGCCGATACGGTGCCGACGCCGTAAAGATGACAGGCCATCGGGTTTCCGCACGAGCCACTGGCAACGTCGCAAACACCCGGGTGGCAACCGTCCGTCGACGGACACACCATCGGATCGCCGGCGGCGCACGTGCCGGCCACGCAGCGATCAGCCACGGTGCAGGCGTTGCCATCGTTGCAGGCAGTGCCGTCGGCGATGGTCGGGTTGGTGCACGCGCCGCTGGCCGGATCGCAGACCCCGGCGGCGTGGCACTGATCGGCGGCCACGCAGGTGACCGGATTGCCGCCCGCGCAAACCCCCGTCTGACAAGCGTCGGTCTGCGTGCACGGGTTGCCGTCGTTGCACGCGGTGCCGTCGACCGCGACGGGGTTGGTGCAGGCGCCAGTGGCGGGATCGCAGGCGCCGGCAGCGTGGCACTGATCGGCGGCGGCGCAGCTCACCGGGCTGCCGCCCGCGCAAGCGCCGGCTTGGCAGGTGTCGACCTCGGTGCAGGCGTTGCCATCGTTGCAGGCGATGCCGTCGCCGACTGGCGCGTGCGTGCAGACGCCGGTGGCGCTGCAGGCGTCGGCGGTACAAGGATTGCCGTCGTCACAGGAGATTCCGCAGCCGCCGCAGCTGGTGGCGGTGTTGAGGCGTTGCTCGCAGCCGGTGGCCGGGTTGAGATCGCAGTCGGCGTAGCCAGCGGCACAACCGGTGGCGATAACCAGGCGAGGTGGCGCGCTGGTCTCGCGCGAGTCGAGGATCAGGACGCCGCCGTCGAGGTCATCCGATTTGATGACCCAGCCGTAGTTGGGCAGCGACCGGTCGGCGAAACCGCGCACGTCGGCGGTGACGTCGAAGCTGAGCACGCCCGTAAAACGCGGCTGCAGCTGGGCCGTGGCGGTCGGCGTCGGGTTCCACGGATTGGTTTGTCCTTTTTGCGTGGGACCGATGTCCCAGGCCTGGCCCGCCGGACAGTTAGCGATCAGATTCCAAATATTACTGTCGGCGGCGCATTGCCAGGTCGACTGCTCTTCGGTCCAGGGTTGGGTCATGCGGAACAGCTGAATGGTGCGGGCGCGTCCCGACTGAATGGGATTTCCAATAACGCTGACATCAAGCCGCCCGCTGGTGATGGCGAGACCAGAGGGAGCTATCGAGGTGAGCGCGTTTTGATCGAAACCGATCAGCGCCCGCTCGACGAGGAGGAAAGGTATCGAACCGAAGTTCAGGTTCTGGAGAAGCCCCCCCAGCAACATCGTGTCCTTCGAGGCGTTGAGGATGTTGTTGCCGACGAAGGGTTGTGCGGCGACATCAAATTTCTCCGCTGCGGGGGGCGGCACCGACGGGGCGCCGCCACAACTGGCCGCTGCCACGGCTGCAAGCAAGCCCACAACGACCAGCGCTCGCTTTTCATTCAACGAAGATAGTGAAGGCATTGATACACCTCGAGATGGTTAGTCGATTGCACCGAGAGCTCGCGCAACATGCCACCCAGCGAATGTAATCGTCAACGCATTTCCAGAGCACCTTGTATCGCGTCAATAGACCTACAAAGACGCACGATCACCGCACATTTGCCGTTGATGCAAACGGGCGACCGCAAATACGTACGGCGATTCGAGGATCTACCGGTCGTGCCTTGCCTGTCCCACAAAACGTACGTCAGCTAACAATGCCAGAGGATGTAGACTAGGTGCTGCTTGGGTCGTTCCCGCACCCCGGCGGCGCACGTAATTTTTAAGATATTTACAATTTGCAATCGCCGGCGACGCGCGCCAGGCGCGCGCAGCGAGCCCAGCGCGCGCGACTCCGGCGGAGCGAGCCTAGGCCAGCTTCGCGTCCAAAGTGATCTTGGTGTTGAGGACGCGGGAGATGGGGCAGCCTTTCTTGGCTGCGTCGGTGGCTTGCTGCCACTTGCCGGCGTCCGGCGCCGACAGTTTGCCGACCACCTCCAGGTGGGACTCGGTGATGGTAAAGCCGGCCTCTTGCTTTTCGAACGTGACGGTCGCCGTGGCATCCAGGCTGACCGGCGTGATGCCCAGCTTGCCCAGCTCCGCGGACAAGGCCATGGCGAAGCAGCTAGCGTGAGCGGCTGCGATCAATTCTTCCGGGTTGGTGCCGGGTTCGTTTTCGAACCGGCGCGCGAATGAGTACGGAATGTTGGACAGGGCGCCGCTCTCGGCGGAGAAACTTCCGCTGCCGTCTTTCAGGCTGCCCTTCCACTGTGCGCTGGCTTTGCGTTTCATGTGTGGCTCTCCTTTAGCGTAGGTGGCAAAACTCGAATCCGTGGGCGCGAAAGATAATCCCATCTGGACCGGCGCGCACCCTTTGCGACGGCCACGGCACTGCGACGATTTCCCCCTTTCGCCGACGCCAATCCGGTCTTAGAGTGCCCGCCATGGCCGAAGCCATGAATGCGCTCGACCTTTCCTGCCACTCGATCCTGGTCGTCGACGACGATTCGGATATCCGGGAAACATTGACCGACATTCTCAGCGAGGAAGGTTATCGGGTCACCGGGGTGCGAAACGGACGGGAGGCGCTGGCCTATCTGGGTGCCCAGACCCGACCAAGCCTGATTCTCCTCGACATGATGATGCCGGAGATGGACGGCTGGCGGTTCCGCCAGGAGCAGCAGCGCAACCCGGTGATTGCCGGAATCCCGGTGGTGATCCTCTCGGCGCACGGGAATGTCCGCGAGGCGGCCCTGGCCCTGGGCGTGGCCGATTACCTGCGCAAGCCGCTGCGGGTGGAAAACCTTTTGGAGATCGCCGAACGTTACTGCCGCCCGGTATTCTTGAACTGATCCCTGCCCCGCCGCCATAACGACGGTAGAATCGCCGGCAATGCGGATCGGCGCCGCGCTGGCGGTTTTTTTCTCCAGCTTGGTCGCCGCGGCGCTTTCAGCCCGCGCCGACGCCACCCTTCCGGAGCCCGCGCATCTGTCGCTGCCGGCGCTGGACGCCGATCGTCTGGCGCCGCAATTGCCGGTAGTCCACTGGCACACGCTGGAGACGCCCCACTTTCGCATCCACTATTACGACGACGAAAAACCGCTGGCCGATCGCGCGGCGCCCATCGCCGAGCGCGCCCACCGATTGGTCACCCGTTATCTCAACTGGCTGCCCAGCGGCCGCGTCGACATCACCCTGAACGATCAGACCGATTCGGCCGACGGGTTCGCCAGCTCGGTGCCGCGCAATTATCTTTTCGGCTATGGCGCCGCCCCCGCCTCGCTGGACGAGCTGAACGATTTTGACGACTTCCTCAAGGTTCTGATCACCCACGAGTTCACGCACGTCGTTCACCTGGACACCATCATTGGCCTGCCGCGAGCGCTGAACTTCCTCGCCGGCAAGCTGTACGCACCGAATCTGTCGCAGCCGAACTGGTGGATCGAAGGTCTGGCGGTGCTGATGGAGACGCGGCAGACCACCGGCGGACGGCTGCGCAGCACCTTCTTCGACATGCACCTGCGGGCGCCGTTTATCGAGGACCGCCTGCTGGATCTGGCGGCGGTGTCGAACGGCCCGCTGGAGTTTCCGCAGGGCACCGCCGCGTATCTGTACGGCTCCAGCCTGCTGCGTTTTATCGAAGACACCTACGGGCCCGAAAAGCTGCAGGAGATCTCGCACCGCTATGGCAGCCACCTCATCCCCGGCGGCATGAACCGCATCGCCCACCAGGCGATCGGCGCCGGTTATGACGAAATCTGGCTAGCCTGGCGAGCGTCGATGCAGCGGCGCTATTCGCTGCAAGAAGAAGAGGCGCGCCGCCGGGGCCTCACCGCCATCACCCAGCTGACCTTCGACGATCCCGGGCCGCGCGGCGAGGGACTGACGCCGCGCTATTTTCGCGACGGGCGCGGCGTGGTCTATCACCGCGAGAACACCGATCAGGCGCCGGCGTTCATCCTGCTCGATCCCGCCACCGGCCACCGCAAGGTGCTGGCCGAGTTCGAAGGCACGGGCGGCGCCACGCCCACCCCCGACGGACGCTCGCTGGTTTTTCACCGCACCAATTTCCTGCCGCTGCCCCGGCGTATCTCCGGCAGCTCGCACGTGGCGTGGGAAGACATCTTTCGCTACGACATCGGCTCGGGTGCGCTGGTCGAGCTGACGCACGGCCAGCGCGCGCACGAGCCTGACGTGTCACCCGACGGAAAGTGGGTCGCCTACACCACAGCCAGCACCGGCGCGCGCCAGCTGGCGGTGTGTCCGACGGCGGGCGGAGCGGCCCGCCTGCTGACGCCCCACCTGCCCGGCCTGGCGTACACGCCGGCCTGGTCGCCCGACGGGCGGCGCATCGCTTACTCGCGCTGGCAACAGGGAGGGTTCCGCGATCTGCACATCTTCGACCTGCAGTCGGGGACCGACCGGACGCTGTGGCGCGATCGGGCAATGGACATGGATCCGCGCTTTTCCCCGGACGGGCGCTATCTGCTGTTCTCGTCGGATCGAACCGGAATTTACAATATTTTTGCGTTCGACCTCGACAAGGAGCGCCTCTACCAGGTGACCAACGTCCTCACCGGCGCCTTCCAGCCGGCGGTGTCGCCCGACGGCAAGCGGCTGGTGTTCACCGGTTTCACCTCGCACGGCTTCGATCTGTTCTCGGCGGCCTATCAACCGGCGAACTGGCTGGAGGCGCAGCCGTACGCCAACGCCCGCCCCGACGCCGGCGCCACGCTGTCCGCCGAGACGGACACGCCGGACGCCATCGCCACCGACGAGAAAGCCGCCGCCGACGCCGAGACGGTCGAGCGCGTGGTGCCCTACCAGCCGTGGAAGTACATGTATCCGCGCACCTGGGTGATCAGCCTGCCGTCGGATCCGCTGGGCCTGGGCGCCAGCCTGGGCATCCAGACAAACGTCGGCGATCCGGTGGGTAACCACGGCGTCTCCATCAATACGCTGATCCCCACCGACGGCGACGCCTCGGTGCGCCTGGACTATTCGTACGTCGGCTTGTGGCCGTCGCTGAGCCTGACCGTCGCGCGCTCGGCGGTGATGGCCGGCGGCCTGGTGATCGACCACGTCAATCATCTTTATCGGCAGCATGCGGCCAGCGCCAGCGCGTCGATGGGACTGCCGATCCTGCGTCTACCGGAGAGTTCGGCGGATCTGACGTTCGGTTATCAATATTCGGCGTATGCGCCGGCCGATCCCCTGCCGGTCGCCGATCCCACGGCGGGAATCTCGGTGGCGCCAGAGACCGGGCCCAACGCCGGCGGGTTCTTGAGCTGGAGCTTCTCCAACGCGCACTCGTGGCCGTATTCGATCAGCCCGCAAGAAGGACGGCGGCTGCAGCTAACCCTCAGCGTGTCGTCGCCGTCGCTGGGCAGCAAGTTCACCACCACGGAATTGAACTGGTTGTGGGTCGAGTACCTCAGCCCGCCTTGGTCCAAGCTGCAGGCGCTGGCCTTGCTTTACAGCGGCGGCGTCGGCATCGGGGACAAACGGTCGGGCTTCGCCATCGGCGGCTTCACCGACCAGGATCTGGTGCGTTCGCTGTTCCTGAACCGGCACCAGTGCTGTCTATTTTTGCGCGGCTATCAGCCGGACAGTTTCTCCGGCGATCAATACCACCTGTTTTCCGCCGAATTTCGCAGCCCGCTTTTGCGGATCGAACGCGGGTACGGGACCTTCCCCCTCTACGTGCGGCGCGTGCACGGCGCGTTGTTTGCCGACGCCGGCAACGCGTTCTTCGGCGGCTTTCATCCGAGCGATCTGAAGTACGGCGTCGGCGGCGAGCTGCGCATCGAGATGAACCTGGCCTATTACCTCTACACCGAGCTGCAGCTGGGCGTGGCCAAGGGCCTGTCGACCGGCGGCTCGACGCAGTACTACTTCGTCAGCGCCTTTCCATTTTAGCTGGCGCGTGGTGGCGAGGCCGCCGCTGCGTTACTCTGCCGGCGCGTGGACAGAAAACAGCGGTTCTTCGTCTGGCTGACGGCGTTCTTCGTCGCGGCCCTGGTGACCGGCGACTTTGTGGGCGGCAAGTTCTTCATGCTCTTCGGGCGCAACTTCTCGGCCGGGATCATCCCCTTCCCGCTGACGTTCGTCCTCACCGACCTGGTCAACGAGTTCTACGGCACGCACGGCGCGCGCCGACTGACCTTCGTCGGGCTGGGCGCGGCGATCTTCGTGTGGGCGGTGATCACGTTGTCGCTGCACCTGCCCACCAGCCCCGATTCGCCCATTCCGGACAGCGTCTTTCGTGGCGCCTTCGGGACGTCGGCCCGTCTTTATGTGGCGTCGCTGATCGCGTACCTCATCGGCCAGCTGCTGGACATCAGCGTGTTCCATCTTTTGCGACGAATCACCGGCCACCGCCTGCTGTGGCTGCGTTCAACCGGATCGACCGTGCTGTCGCAGATGCTCGACAGCCTGGCGGTGAGCGTGGTTTTTTTGGTGGGGACGCGGCCGATGGGTTTCATCATCGGCAACGCGGCGAACAACTACGTCGGCAAGCTGGTGATGGCCGTGTTACTGACGCCGCTGATTTACCTGGGCCACGGCGTCTTTCGCCGCTATTTCCACATCCCGGAGCGCGACGCCCCGGCCGTCTGATCTAGTCGGGACCCTCGATCACGCCGCCGGTGGCGCCGGTTGCGCGGGCGACGGCACCGTCGGGGCGGTCATCACGCCCAGCTTGGGCATCTCGGTCAGCACCAGCGGCAGCAGCTCGTCCATGCGCTTGACGAATAGGATCTCGATCTCTTTGCGCGGCTGCTCCGGGATGTCGATGATGTCCTTGCGGTTGCGCTCCGGCAGGATGACGCGCTTGATGCCGGCGCGGTGCGCGGCCAGAAATTTTTCCTTGATGCCGCCCACCGGCAGCACCAGGCCGCGCAGGGTGATCTCGCCGGTCATGGCCACATCGTTGCGGATCGGCTTGCCGGTGAGCAACGACGCCATCGACACGAACATGGTCACGCCCGCCGACGGGCCGTCCTTGGGGATGGCGCCGGCCGGGATATGGACGTGGATGTCCGTCTTTTCAAGGAAGTTTTCTTCCAACCCCAGCCATTTCGCCCGGGCGCGAATGAACGACAGCGCCGCTTGCGCCGATTCTTTCATCACGTCGCCAAGCTGACCGGTCAGGACCAGCTGGCCCTTGCCGTTCATCTTCGTCGCTTCGATGAAAAGAATGTCGCCGCCGACTGGCGTCCAGGCGAGACCGGTGGCCACCCCCGGTTCGGCGGTGCGCTCGGCGACTTCTGACTGGTGCTTCTGCGGTCCCAAGAATTCGGGGATGCGCTCGACAGTGACGGTCTCCACCGGCTGCGCCTTGCCCTCGGCGACCAGGACGGCGATGGCGCGAATGACGTTGGCAACCTCGCGCTCGAGGTTGCGCACGCCGGCCTCCCGCGTGTAGCTGTCGATAAGCTCGGCGACCGCCGTCGTCTCGAAGACCACCTTTTCAGACGACAAGCCGTGCTCGGCGAGCTGCTTCGGGATGAGGAACTGTTTCGAGATGTTCAGTTTTTCTTCGCGGGTGTACCCGGGAAGCTCCAGCACCTCCAAGCGATCGCGCAGCGCCGGAGGGATCGGGTCCATGATGTTCGCGGTGGCCACGAACATCACCTTGGAAAGATCGAACGGCACCTCCAGATAGTGATCCGAGAAGGTGTGGTTCTGTTCAGGGTCCAGCACCTCCAGCAGCGCCGCTGCCGGATCGCCGCGGAAGTCGTGCCCCAGCTTGTCGATCTCGTCCAGCATGAACACCGGGTTGTTCGACCCGGCCTTCTTCATGCCCTGCACCAGGCGGCCTGGCAGCGAACCGACATACGTGCGCCGGTGGCCGCGGATCTCCGCCTCGTCGCGCACGCCGCCCAGCGAGATGCGAATGAACTTGCGCCCCAGCGAACGGGCGATCGATCGCCCCAGTGACGTCTTGCCGACGCCGGGCGGACCCACCAGACACAGGATCGGCCCGCGCTTGTCGGCCTTCAGCTTGCGGACGGCCAGATATTCGAGGATGCGCTTTTTGACCTTCTCGAGGTCGTAGTGGTCGGTGTTCAGGATGTCGCGCGCGGCCTGGATATCCAGCTTGTCTTCGGTGGCCACCGACCACGGCAGCTCGACCAGCCATTCCAGGTACGTGCGCGTGACGGTGTATTCGGCCGATGACGGCTGCATCACCTTCAGCCGCTCAAGCTGCTTCATCGCCACTTTTTCGGTATCAGGGGGCATCTTGGCATTGACGATCTTCTCGCGGAAGTCGTCCAGGTCGCCGCCCGACTCGTCGATCTCGCCCAGCTCTTCCTTGATCGCCTTGAGCTGCTGGCGCAGGACGTACTCGCGCTGGTTGCGCCCCATCTCTTCCTGCACCTGGCTGTTGATCTTCTCGCGCACCTTCAGCACCTCGTGCTGGCGCGAGAGGAACTGCAGCACCTTGCGCAGCCGGCTCTTGATGTCGAAGGTCTCCAGCACGTCCTGCTTCTCGTCGACCTGCACGTCCAGGTTCGACGTGATGAGGTCGGCCAGCTGGCCCGGCTCGGTCACGCTGTCGACCAGCGCGCTTGCTTCCTTGGGCAGCTCGGGCATCAGTTTGATCACCCGCTTGGCGACGTCCTTGAGGTTCATCACCAGGGCGTCCAGCTCGACATCGGCGCTGGGCGCGTCGGGCAGCGGCTGCACCTTGGCGGTCATGAACGGGTCCTGCCCGCCCACTTCCAGAATGCGAATGCGCGAAACGCCCTGCAAGATGACCGAGAAGTTGTCCTTGGCCAGCTTGATGACCTTGAGGATGCGCGCCGCGCAGCCCACCGAATAAAGGTCGGTGGCGCCCGGATCTTCCGTGCGGGCGTCGCGCTGGGTGACGATGCCGATCACCGGCCGCTCCTTCGAGATCGCCTCCTCGACTAACTTGACCGATTTTTTACGGCCAACATCGATCGGGATGATCGACCCAGGGAACAAGACCGAGTTCCGCAGCGGCAGAACAGAGATGATCTCAGGAACTTCAACCGGACCTTCGGGGGTAGGCTTCTTAGCGGCCATGCTCCGATCGTATACGGGAGTTGGCTCGACGACAAATGGATCGATCGCTTTCGGGCGCCGAAACAAAATTCCTGGAAGCGAACATTGCCGGTTCGAGATAGCCCAACCCGAACCGGCCGGCGCCGCGTCTACCGCGATTTCTTTTCGGACACCGGCTTTGGCTGCGGGCTGAAGGCGTGGACGGTGGCGCCGTTGTTGTTGCCGTGACCGTTCGCACTTGCCCCGGCGCCGTGTTGTCCGCTCACTGCCGGCGCCGGCGCGCCGACGTCGCGCTTGATCGCGTGGTGGGCCAGCACCTTCACCTCGATCTTGTTCGCCACCTCGGGATGGTCGCGCAGGTACTGCTTGGCGTTCTCGCGGCCCTGGCCGATGCGGTCGCCTTCGAAGCCGAACCAGGCGCCCGACTTTTCCACCACGCCGCACTCGGCGCCGAGATCGACCAGGTCGCCTTCGTGGCTGATGCCCTCGCCGTAGAGGATGTCGAACTCGACCTCGCGGAAGGGCGGCGCCATCTTGTTCTTCACCACCTTCACGCGCGTGCGGTTGCCGACCACCTTCTCGCCGTCCTTCAGCGCGCCCACCCGACGAATGTCCAGGCGGACGCTGGCGTAGAACTTCAGCGCGTTGCCACCGGTGGTGGTCTCCGGGTTACCGAACATCACGCCGATCTTCATGCGGATCTGGTTGATGAAGATGACCAGGGTGTTCGACTTGGAGATGGTGCCGGTCAGCTTGCGCAGGGCCTGGCTCATCAAGCGCGCCTGCAGGCCGACGTGGGCGTCGCCCATCTCACCTTCCAGCTCGGCCCGCGGGGTCAGCGCCGCCACCGAGTCGACGACGATGACGTCGACCGCGCCTGACCGCACCAGCATCTCGGTGATCTCCAGCGCCTGCTCGCCGCAGTCGGGCTGCGACACCAGCAAATCGTCGGTGCGCACGCCCAGCTTGCGCGCGTACCCGACGTCCAGCGCGTGCTCGGCGTCGACGAAGGCGCAGATGCCGCCCGCCTTCTGCGCCTGCGCCACCGCGTGCAAGGCCAGCGTGGTCTTGCCCGACGACTCGGGGCCGTAAATCTCCATGATGCGGCCGCGCGGCAGGCCGCCCACGCCGAGCGCGATGTCCAGGCCCAGCGATCCGGTCGGCACCACCAGCACCTCGGGCGGCGCGATCCCTTCGCCGAGACGCATGATGCTGCCCTTGCCGAACTGCTTTTCGATCGTCGACACGGCCAGGTCGATGGCCTTGTCTCGCCCCACGTCGCGTTCGCGCGGCACCGATGCGACGACCGGCTTGATGTCCTTGCCGTCTTTATTGTCTCGGTTGTCCCGGTGGTCCTTGCCGTCGGCCTTCGTTTCGGTGGTCGCCATGATGTTCTCCTTCAGTGTGGTCGCGCCGAGTGCTCGCCCGGCACGGGCGCGTGCGAGCCCAGCGGGACCCGGCAACGCAAGACATACGTCGAACCTTCGCGGCCAAGGCGGCTCTCGAAGACCGAGGCCTCCACCACCGCCACCTCGCCGAAAACATGATCGGCCCACGGGGACAGCGCCGGGCGCGCGTCGACGGTCTCGCGCTCCCGGGTGCGCCCGACGGTGATGTGGCCGTGAAAGGTCCGTTCTTCCGGAACGAAACCAAATGCCGCCGTCACTTCCTCGACCAACGCGGCCACGCCAGCCAAGCTTTGCTGGCGATCATCGATGCCGGCCCAAATAATGCTGGCCACGCCCGCCGATGGAAACGCCCCGAAGCCGCGCAGGCCGATGACGAACGGCGGCACCGCCCGCAAGCGCTGCACCAGCGCCTGGCCAACCTGATCCAGGCGATCGCCCGCCACGTCGCCCAGAAATTTCAGCGTGACGTGCAGGTTCTCCACCTTGCGTGACCAGCGCACCGCCGGCAACGCAGCGGCCAGCGACGTCGCCGCATCGAGAATCCGCGCCTGCACAACGGACGGCAGCGAGACGGCGACGAAGCTCCTGATCTCGGCCGTGGTGGTCGTCATCGTTTGCGCGTATCGAAATAGCGCCGCGCCAGATCCAGCGCGTAGTATGCCGCCGCCATCCGCACCCGATCGCGATCGCCGGCGAACAGCTTGGTCGAGGTCCGCGTCGATCCCGGTCCACACACCGCGAAGCACACCGTGCCCACCGGCTTTTCGGGCGAGCCGCCCTCCGGCCCCGCCACGCCGGTCAGCGCAGCCGCCACCGTCGACCCGCACAGCTTCTTTACCCCTTCGGCCATCTCGCGCGCGCACGGCTCGCTGACCGCGCCGAAGTCGGCGATGGTCTCGGGCTTGACGCCGAGGACGTTCAACTTGATGTCGTCCGCGTACGAAACCACCGAGCCCCGGAAGAAGGCGCTGGCTCCCGCCTCGGCAGTGATGAGTTGCCCAGCCAGGCCGCCGGTGCACGACTCCGCCAGCGCCAGCGTCGCGGTCTGCGATTTCATGGCCTTGGCCACCGCTCCGGCAAAAGTCTCGTCGTCGGCGCCGTAGATGCCGGTGCCGATGCGCTTGCGCAGCTCGGTCTCCAGGCGTTCCAGCGTTTGCTTGGCGCGATCGGGATCGTTGTCGCGCACCACGATCTTCACGTGGTTCTCGGGGTTGGCGGTGCGAAAGTGCAGCGTCACGCCTTCGGTCCCCAGCAAGAGACCCGCCAGCCGGTGATCGATGTGCGATTCGCCCATGCCGTAAAGGTGCCAGGTGCGCACCAGCGGCGGCAGCACGCCTCGTTCGGCCAGGCCGCGGGCCAGGCGCGGGGCCACATGGTCGAGGTACATGCGTTCCATCTCGCGCGGGACGCCGGGTAGGAAGTACGCCTCCGCCCCGCCGAGGGCGATCAAAAATCCAGGCGCGATCCCGGCCGAGTTCAGCAGCGCCTTGCCGCCCACCGGGATGCGCACCTGGCGCAGGTTGTTCGGCGTCAACTCGAACCCGTGGGTGGAAAAACGTTTCTTCATCGCGTCCAGCGACGGTTCGTCGGCGTTGGTCTCGACGCCCAGCAAGCCGGCCACCACGTCGACCGTGCGATCGTCGTCCGTCGGGCCCAGGCCCCCGCAAGCGACGATGACGTCCACCTCGGCGCGCAGGCGAACCAGCGCCGCCCGAATGTCCCGCGGGTCGTCCGAGACCACCAGATGCTCGACCACCTCCAGCCCCGCCTCGAACATCCGCTGCGAAAGGAACCCGGCATTCCGGTTGATCACCTCGCCCCGCAGCACCTCATCGCCGATGGCCAGAATCGCCGCGCGCTGTGCCTGCACCCCCGAAGCGGAACTAGACATTTGCGCAGTACCCTACCCGGGCACGCATGATGTGTCAAAGAGATTAAAGCGTCCGTCACCGCGATCGATTTTCCGGCAATCAGACCCATATGACGCGGATGAATTGACGCCCGGAATCGTCGCCGGTACGCTCAGCTGTCCGCGACGCCACCATGCGCATTCGCTACGCTGCAAAGACCGACGTCGGGATGAAACGCACGCACAACGAGGACTATTTCTCGTTGATTGAAGACGAGCAGCTTTTCTTGGTCGCCGACGGCATGGGTGGTCACGCCTCGGGCGAGGTGGCCTCGAAGATGGCCGCCGAGGTCATTCACGAGTTCTTCTCGCGCTCGAAGGACGATGACGCCACCTGGCCGTACAAGATGGACCGCCATCTCAGCTACGTGGAGAACCGGCTGGTGGTGGGCATCAAGATGGCCAACCAGCGCATCTTCGAGGCCGCCGCCAAGGACATGAAGTTCAAAGGCATGGGCACCACGATCGTCAGCGGCCAGATCGTCGGCGATCGTTTCTACATCGCCCACGTCGGCGATTCGCGCTGCTACCGCGTGCGCGAGGACGGCATCCAGCAGATGACCCGCGATCATTCCTTGCTGGAAGACTACAAAGACGCCAAGCCCAACATGTCGGACGAGGAGCAGCGTAAGTTCCCGCACAAGAACGTCATCACGCGCGCCCTGGGCATGCGCGACATCGTGCAGGTGGACGTGCTGGCGCACGAGATCCGCGACCGCGACATCTTCCTGCTGTGCTCCGACGGTCTTTCCGGAATGATCGAAGACGATCGCGTGCTGGAGATCGTCCGCGATGCTTCGACGCTGGAGACCGCGGTGGCGAATTTGATCGACGCCGCCAACATGGCCGGCGGCACCGACAACATCACCGTGCTGGCCCTGCAGTGCCTGTCCAGCCCCAATCCCAGCAGCCCCGCCAGCGCCAGCTAGAATTTAATGTTCGCGCCACTTGATCGAGCAGCCCATCGACGGGCGCTGCTCCGCCGCCGGACGAGCGCCGCCCAGCAGCGCGTCCAGCGCGGCCGCCAGCTCTCGCCGGGTGACCTTGCTTTCGTCCTTCCACGAATCGTCGATCCGGCCGCGGTAGGCCAGGAGCCGGTCGCGGTCGTAGACGAAGATGTCCGGCGTACACACCGCCCCGAACGCGCGCGCCACGTCCTGTGTTTCGTCGTGCAGATACGGAAAGCCGTACTCCTTGTCGCGCCAGCGGGCCGCCAGCTTGTCTAACGAATCGTCCGGATAGGTGGCGGCGTCGTTCGAGGACACACCGACCAGCTGCACGCCACGCGGCCCGTACGTGCGCTCGAGGTGGATCAACCGATCCTCCACCGCCTTGACGTACGGACAGTGGTTGCAGATGAACATCACCACCAGCACGGGCGAAGCGGCGAAGTCCGAGAGCGCGTAAGCGCGACCGTCGACGCCGGGAAGCGAGAACGACGGACAGGCAGCGCCCAGCACGGCAGGGGGAGTTTCTACGGCCATGTCCGCAATCCTAGCCGAGCAGGAGGCGTGCGCCACCAAACGGCAACAGCGAACGCCAATGGAATCGGACGGTGGCTACATCGCGGACCACGAACAGAGCTTGCCGTTGCCTCCCGCAACGATGCGCGCGCCCTTCGCGGCGATCAGCGACGTCCAGCGCTGGACCTGGCAGTTGCCGCCGCTGAAAACGGAGGCGCCGGTGTCGCCGTCGACGCCCTTGAGGACGCCGTTGCTGACGTACCAGACCACGGCGTCCGTCTTGCCGTCGGTGGTGGTCGCGATCGGCGACGTCGCCTGGGTTGCATCGTTGCCCGCCGCCGCAGCAATGGCGGCGCACCAGGCCACCGTCGCCTTGATCGCGCCCGCCGTGACGGCGACCGAAACCCCGACCACCACGTTTCCAGTGGCGCCGCCGCCCGGACAATGGCCGCCCTGAGTGCTGAGCACGACGTAGGCTCCTTTGCTGGTCTGGTAAGCGGCGGGCGTCGTCTTGGCGCTGCTCATGCCTTCGTTAGCGAACATGAGATCCGCCGCCTCGCCGCCCATCCCGCCCAGATTCGAGGGATCGAGAAAATACAGGTGTCCGTCCTTCGACGGCGCGGCGACGAACTTTGCCGGCGTGGCGCCGGGCACGTCCATCACCAGCGGGCTGTCGGCTCCGAAGTCCAGATCGCCTATGTCCATTGACTGCCAACGACCGGGGAAGAACATGTTCGCATTGCTCCGAGTGAGCTGCGCGAGGCCTGTCAAGCGAACGACTTCTTCGCTGTCCCCATGGGTGGCGGGAGCTTGTCCGTTTGGAAAGTGGTTTCCCGTGATGGCAAACGCCGCCGTCCCGTCGGAGGCCAATCCACCGGGGGCCCAGATAGCGCCGCCTTCGTCCTGGGTCGACCAGCTCCCGGTCTTCGTCGGATCGGCGATGTTGATGGCGACGACGCGGCCATGCGTACGGAATCGATCGCAGTCGCCCACCTGCCCACCAAAAGGCACGTAGAGGATGCCGTTGACCAACAGCAACGCTCCTCTTTGATTCGATTCACTCAGCTGGACGCCATTACCGAACACTTGCCCAATATCGACGGGCCAGCCCATACGCTCGGCGCCGGTGTCCACGTCATATGCATAGACTTTGAATGACTGGAGGGTGCCCGGCCCATTGGCCGCGGCCACGAAAATCGTCCGTGACGCCGAATCGATCGCCGGCGTGCTCATGACGCCTTTGCCTTGGTTGTCGCAGCTTCCGTTACCGGTTGCTCCCGCGTTCTTCATCCATATCTGCGCCCCCGTCGTCTCGTCGAAGGCGTAGATGTTGTTTGACTGCGTGGCCACGAAGAAGGCGCCCTTGCCGCCGGGACCGTTGGCCAAATACAAAGGTACGCCGGTCAGCGTGCCGCCGTAGCTGGCGTTGAAAGCAGCATCGGCGGTCATCGTTGCGGCTTTGGCTTTGGTGAGCGCCGGACGTATGAAATTGCCGGTCCGGGCCGCGTCGCCGCTGCGCTGGAGAACGGACTCGTCGGTCGCCGTAGTGGTGCCGCCGGTGCCCGGATTTCCACCGTCCGCGCCGCCTGGCCCGCCGTCCACCTTGCTGCCGCCGGTGCCCGCCACGGAGCCGCCCGTCCCGCCGCCGGTGCCCGATGCGGAACCGCCGCTGCCGGATGTCGCCCCGCCGCTGCCGGAACCACCCGAACCGCCGCTCCCCGCTGACATGCCGCCCGCTCCTCCAGAGCCGCCGGAAGAACCGCCACCCGAGCAGGCAGCGCCAAACAGCACGATGGTGAGCCAATAATAATGTCGATTCATGGAGAAACCTTCCTCTCTAGGCGGACTTGCCAGGCGCAATACCGTCAATTTCAGTCAGCCTCGGTACACGTGTCAATTCTAAGTTTGGTAAATTCGCAGCCGAAAAATCGATCAATCTTTTCTAGCACAATATGGGCAGACACCCGCACAACCTTTTTAACCAGCTGGCGATAACCGGCCATGGAGCTCGCGAACGACAAATTGTTGGTGCTCTTGTATAAGGTACGCGCCCTTGGATGAGAACCTGTGGAGGACCGATGGAAGCGCGTGAGGTTGCGTTGTGGGGTGTCGTCTGGATCGTGCTCGCTTTCGCCGGGCCGGGCAAGGCCAAGGCCGATGAAGACCCGGAGGCCCTGATCAGGCAAGGAGTCAGCCTCCGAAAATCTGGCGATGACGCAAAGGCACACGGGTACTTCAGGCGCGCTTACGACATCGCTCACACGCCGCGCTCCGCAGCGCAGTTGGGTCTGGTCGAATATGCGCTCATGTTCTGGGGCATTTCGGAAGCTCACCTGTTCGAAGCCTTGGGAAGCGACAGTGATGCCTGGATTCGCGCCAATCATCCGGTCCTTGAGCAGGCCCTGACCGACGTTCGAACGCACCTCTGCGAGTTGAAGATCACAGGCGATCCGCCTGGCGCCCGGATTCTGGTTAGCGGGCAATTCAAGGGCAACCTTCCGGTCAGCATCTATGCGCCTGCCGGGCCCGTTTCGATCGATGTCCAAGCGCCCGACTTCCAGTCTTCGCACCAGACCGTCACGATGGTGACGGGCGCAGCGGGAAAGCTTGCGGTTCACCTTTCGCCGAAAGCCACGGCCGCGGTCGCTTCTCCCGAAGCGACCGAGCAAGATGAAGCCAATCCTCGCAACGGCGGACCCGCCCAAACGACGGAAAACAAGCCGCAGTGGAAACGGCCAGTCGCGTGGATGTCGGGTGGCGTTGGTCTGGCTCTCCTCGGTGGCGGAATCGCCGCCGCTCTCGCCTCGAACGGAAACTATCAAAGCTTCAACACGCCAAAAATTGCAGGCTCCAATGAAAACCGCTGCTCAACCGCGCTCGCCGATAAGGGCGGTAGCGACTGCGCCGGATTCCTGTCGGCCGGCGATCGCGACAAGGCTTTGGCCATCGGTGCTTTTATCGGGGCGGCCGCTTTCATCGCCACATCCACAGTTCTCTTCGTGACCTCATTCGACAAGCACGCTGATATTCAAACAGCGATGGAATGCGCGCCGATAATCGACCGCTTCCCGGGCGGATCTTGCGCGCTCCGGTTCTAGGAGGAACTCTTATGAAACGTTTGGCCGAAACCGCCTTCGCTGCGGCGATTGTCTTCTGCAGCGTCGGATGCACGCAACCGAATAGCCGCATGCCAGACGGCGGCTCGAACAAAGACGCCCTCGACGCGTCGAAAATGGACGTCCCCGCCGACAGCGACGGCCGCCTGCCCCGGGACGCCGTCGACGGCACCGACGCGAACGCAGCCGCGGACGCGATCGATGAGGACACGGCGCCAGGCCCCGAAACTGGCGCCGGCAAAATGGGCAACGGGCTGGCGTGTTCCGCCGCCGGCGACTGCGACAGCGGACACTGCGTGGAGGGCGTTTGCTGCAACACCACTTGCACGGACAAGTGCAGCTCCTGCTTAATAGCGAACACCGGAAAATCTGAGGGCACCTGCGCGGCCGTGCAACCCGGCAGCGATCCGCACAACGATTGCGACAAGGGGAGCGATCCCTGCGGCTTGGATGGCACGTGCGACGGCGCGGGAGCGTGCCGAAGCGCCGGTCCCGACGTCATGTGCAAGGCAGAATCGTGCACGAACAGCCAGTACACCGGCCCCTCCCAGTGCGATGGCAAAGGCGCCTGTGTCACGCCGGCGGCCCTTTCTTGCGGCAACTATCCGTGCGCGAACAACCGCTGCAACATGACTTGCTCGGCGACGGTGAGTTGCCTTACCGGCTTCTATTGCGCGGGCACGATGTGCCAGCCACAGAAGGGCCTCGGCAGCTCCTGCGGAGCGGGCAGCGAATGCGTGACCGGCAACTGCATCGAAGGTTTCTGTTGCGACGGCGGCTGCTCCGGCAAATGTCAGTCGTGTCTGGCGGCGAACACCGGACATTCCAACGGGCAGTGCGCGCCGGTAAAGTCGGGAACCGCTCACGGTTCCGATTGCCAAGCGGGCGGGACGACCTGCGGCCTGGACGGAACCTGCGACGGCGCGGGAGCTTGCCGGGATGCGCCTGCGCAAAAGACGTGCGCCGCCGAGGCGTGCAGCGCAGGCAAATACACCGGCGCTTCTCAATGCAACGGCCAGGGAAGTTGCGTGACACCGACGGCCACATCCTGCGGCGCTTACAGCTGCGGAAGCACCCAGTGCAAGAGCGGCTGCACTGGCGCGGGAGACTGCGCGGCCGGCTATTCGTGCGTGGGCACCTCGTGTACGATCTCGAAGGCAAACGGGAGCGCTTGCCCATTAGGCTCCGGCAACGAATGCGCCAGTGGGATCTGCGTCGGCGGCGTGTGCTGCTCGTCTACGTGTACGCGAGCCGATCAATCGACCTGCGGACAAGACGCGACATGCGATGCGACCGGGCAGTGCCACAAATGGTCAGCGGGCACGCCGTGCGCGGTCGCGATGTGCACGGCCGACAACAAATTCGTTCCTGCCCGCAACTGCGACGGCAACGGCACGTGTCAGGCCGCGCCCCCCGACGCATGCGGGCAAAGTGCCTGTGACATCACCGGCTGCAAGCGAACGTGCGCCTCCGCCTCTGACTGCGTGGGCAACGCATATTGTGACTCCACTGGGCATTGCGCCGCGAAGAAGAACCTGGGCGCGAGTTGTTCGACCGGCACTGAATGCGCTGCCGGCAACTGTGTCGAAGGTGTTTGCTGCGACGGCGCCTGCGGCAGCAAGTGCTACTCCTGTCTTGCTACAATGACCGGTGCGACCGATGGCCAGTGCAAGGCGGTTAAAGCGGGCACAAAACACGCGACGGACTGTGCGATGAGCGATCCCACTACCTGCGGCTCTGATAGTTCCTGTGACGGGGCAGGAAGCTGCCGCAAGTGGCCGAGCGGTACTCTATGCAAGGGAGCTTCGTGCCCGAATGGCTCCTCAACAATTACCGGCACCTCTGCCTGCGATGGCGTCGGCAATTGTGTGATGCCTGCCGCAGTCTCTTGCCTCAATTATAGTTGTGACGGATCGATGTCGTGCCGCTCGTCCTGCACACAACCGAGTGACTGTTCGCCAACCGCCTATTGCGCTAATAATTCTTGCAAAGCAAAGAATGATAAAGGCAGCCTATGCGGAGCCGACCAAGAGTGCAAAAGCGGAATGTGCAGTGGCCGTTGTTGCGATTTCAACTCGCCGTGTATGTGCCCGCAGCCAAGCCAATTCAATCTGATTCATAACCCTGGATTCGACATCGACTTCTCAAGCTGGACGATCGTGAGCGGCAACGGTAGTGTCCAACTTGACAACGATGCTCTAGGCTGCCCGTTTTCACATTCGGGCAGAATCGTCTCTCAAGGAAGCCCCAGTCCACAGTTATCGCAGTGCGTGACCGTGGCTGCATCAACGACATACGATTTCGGGTCTGATCTTCAAAACCCTGGCCACTGCCTTCTTGACTGGTATTCGGGCGCCAACTGCACCGGATCATCAGAAAATGCATTCGATGATCAATGGCTAAATGTAGCGTGGCGGATGACGTCGTTTCCATTTTCTGCCCAAACAAACCCCGACACCAAGAGCGCTCGCATTTGGTGCTATGCGGGCCTAAGCCTCGACGATCAGAGCGCGCAGGGCTTCAATATCGACTACATTTTTCTTTCGCAATCACCAAATCAATATTGAAAATTGGGACGTAAGACCACGAAAGACAGCCTCTCATCTGGCGGCTAATTATTGCTGAATACTCCAAAGCTGGACAATAACGATGGTGACCTCAGCTTTTCACATAACCATTCCCGTCGACATCGCTGGCGCTATTTTCCAGGGAACCTCTCGCCCGGGTCGTCGCCCACAACCTGGGCTGTGCTGCCCAGTTCACCGACGTTAATATCATCCTGACGATGGTGACGGCCTCTCGGGAGTACGGCGGTGCTTTAAGCGACGGCCCTTCGCTCCATCGACTCGGTCCCGACTATCAGATTGGGAGGCGCCCTACGATGTGCCTCATCGCTGCCAGAAGCTAGATGCTGATGATTTCGTGTGAGGAATAACAACCTGAAGGGTTCTGCCGATGATCGGAAAAACGGATTAGGATGATCGCCTTGATCGCCTCGATCGACGAGCTCACGCCCATCCCGTCTACATGGCGCAGGAGATGAACGCGAACGCCCACGGCCCAGACGGCCGGCGGATGGCCCAGTACAATGCCATCTCCAGCACCGAGTACTTGGCGAAGTATTTTGCCGCCTCATGGTGGCGGCGCCTGTTCGGCTCCCTCTCGCAAAGCAGTGCATCGATATCGAGATATCCAGTCATCAGGCCGCGCTGATGATGTGGACGATGAAGGTCAGGCAGGATGCAGAATGGGACCACAAACCGAAGATTCGGGTCCGATTCCCGTCGTCGACGACGCACAGCCGCGTCTGGCATACCTACGACACCACCGAGTACTTTTACGACATCTGGTCGAACATTCACTACGGCTACGTCGGCAGCGCCGCGGGGTTCGAAGAAGATGTCCTGTTGGATGGGGCCGGCCTCGAACAGATTGGGACCGACCTTCTTCGCCGACGTTGGCCGACACGCTCACAGGGGGTGCAAGGGCTTCGTGCCTTCGACGATCCATCGGACCGGATCGCGATCTCGACGGGAATCGAGCTGTACGCGATGGTCCCGGAGCATATTTCCGCCCGGGAGTTGGTCGACACCATCTTGATGACGGGCGGCCTCGATACCCGTCCGCACTCCGCGCCAGGATGAAATCAGCAACCACCCACTCGCGCAGCACAGGCCTCGTCTGGACCGCCGCGTTCGTGATGTCCATCGGGCTGGGATGTGTCCGTCGAGACGACGTTCAGGTCCGGGTCGTCTACGAGAACGGAGCCAATGCCAAGCCTGTTGAGAACTTCACCGTCTTCGTCGGGGCAAACAAGTCGTGGTGGGCCACCATCTCGCCTGGCGAGTCGGTCAGCGTTGTGTTGCCGCCCGCAGGCGAGCCTCCACAGGTCTCGGCCATCTACACAGCGGCCGGCAGCAAAAAGGACTGGAGGGGCCCAAGTCTACCGGCTGGCGCCGGTTATGCGGTGGAGCTGCGATTGGCGCCCAACGGTGCGCTGACCGAACGTCATTGCACTAGGCCCTGCAGCTTGCCGTGACCGCAAGCGCGGTTCGCGTCGGCTGGCGCGATCGGCTACTCGCCTGACGCGAATCCCGCGACGAACGAATCATCAGTAGACAGATCGCTAAACCGCCATTCACCCGGTGTTGCCTCAACGGGGGCCTTGCAAGTGACCTCGGCCAGCAATCGGAACACCGCGGTCTTGAACGGCCACTTGGGTGCATGACGGGTAGGGTCGTCGAGGTGGCGTCGCCAGGTCGCTTCAGGAACGACGAACTCGGTTTCGATCGAGTCGCCGCCGCTGATCGCTAGCTCGCGCTCCAGAACTACCGCCCGTCCCATCCGGGCAGTCAGGAAGAGTTTCCCGGCGCGGCACCTCGTGACAACCCGAGCAGCGCAGCGCAGGTCATCCACGTTCCAGTTCGCTCCGTCGGGTCCTCCGCCGTGCCACCCTCTGATTCCGAGTTCAGGTTTCACCAGACCTTGCGATTCGGGCTGGCCTGGCAGAGGCGGATACTTCTCGCAATTGAATGCGGCGATTCGCGCCAGCGGCGATTCGGAAGCATCAGGCGAGGTGGTCGCCGCCACCCTCTGGTCAACAGATTGAACGACCTTGTCCGCGGCTCCATCGGTCCCACCTGCTGCTGGTGGCGACGGGCGGGAGCAACCTCCAATTGCTGCGAAAAGGAGTCCTGCGACCGCCCTCCTAGCCCGGAGCATGATCGAGCATCTGATCGGACGTCCAGCCGCAGCTACGGAGTTTTGCCTCGGAGTATCCAATCAGTTCCATTTCATCGAGGAAGGTCACCTGCTTGTCGAGCTTGTATTGGAAGTGCCACCATTCGGCCTTGTTGTAAACCGACTGCCAGCCGGACTGCGCTTTGATTCGCTCGAATGTTCCCGTGGATTGGATCAGGGCGGTCAGGTCGACGTACTGACCCTCCGGCAGCCAGTGATCAGTTTTCTCCTGGAACGAATACCATTTCACCATGTTCTTCCGGATGAGGGAGCCCTGGCTGCCATCCTGCTTGTCGGTCTTGCAGTAGATCTTCCAGTACTGCGTCGAGCCTTGCGGATCCTGGGCGACGTAGTAGCGGTGGTCCTTCGATTTGGTGAAGTCTTGGCTGATGTCCACCGCTCGGCCGCAGTAATGGAAGCTGTAGTGGCTGGATCCGACTTTTGCCGTCGGCCGAACCGGGCGAGCCGAATCCCCGTAGAGCCCATGTAGCGTGGCGCCCTGGACGTCGGCGGTGTTCACGATCTGTTCCCAGGCGGCCGCCGCGTCCTCCCTCAGCGAGACCGGATTGGTTGCAACGTTCAGCGGACGAACTCGGAAGCGCCCGATCGGGATCAGCCACTTGCGAGCGACCCATTTCCTGACCTCGGCAAGGGTAGCCTTATCGGAGTTGCCGTTGATGGGTCCCGCAAACAGATCCCTGCGCCTGCGTCGGGTTGAGGCACTCGGTACTTTCGCGCGGCGTGTCGCTGAAAGCGGGTGACCGCTCTGGTCATCTTGGCCAGATTGAGGAGGTCTGCGGCGTTCAAGTACCCGAGGGTGACCAGCGAGGAGGCAATCTCGGTAGCGACGGGGTCGGAAGCCATCAATCATCCTTCGGCATGAACGCGGGAAGGTTGCCAGGGATTTGTTACCAGCAGAATGCATATCAGCGGCCTGGTCTGTTCGTCCAGGGCAGCAACCGGCGTCGCGGAGCGCCTGGGTCCGAAGCGCCAAGACGCGAACCGCTGAGACACTTTTTCTTGAAGGTCTGCTGAAACAGGCGAGGTTGAACCGGGCGTCGCAGTATTTACCGATCGTGTCTGGCGCCGCAGGTAGGTCCTGAACAGAGAAACCCCGGTTGAAATGTATCCGATACAGTCGTAAAAAACGGACCGCATGAGCGTGGACGGAAAATCTGGTGGTGGCGGTGACGCGCCTGAACGCTTCGACGACATCCTGGTCCGGTTGCGCGGCCTGGTAGATCGATTGGAAGGCGGCAATCTGTCGCTGGAGGATAGCCTGCGCTCATTCGAAGAGGGCATGGAGCTGTGCCGTCGCGGCGCCGGTATCCTGGACGAAGCGGAGAAACGCGTCGAAGTTCTGCTGTCGGGCCCCGCCGGCAGCACGCGCACGGCCCCTTTGGACACGCCCGAGCGCGATGACGACTGAGCTGGCAGCCTGGGTCTCGGCCCGCCGCGCCGAAATGGACGCGCTGTTCGCGCGGCAACTGGACGCCGGCGGTGGCAACGGCGATCCCGGCCGCCTGGTCGAGGCAATGCGCTACTCGCTGCTGGCGCCCGGCAAACGGCTGCGGCCGCTTTTGGCCCTGGCGGCAGCGGAGGCGGTGGTGGGCGCTGACGCCATGGACGATTCGATCCGCCTGGGCTGCGCGGCCGTCGAGCTCGTGCACTGTTATTCGCTGATCCATGACGATCTGCCGGCCATGGACGATGACGACTTTCGGCGTGGGCGACCCAGCAACCACAAGGTCTTCGGGGAGGCCACGGCCATCCTGGCCGGCGACGCCCTGCTGACCCTGGCCTTCGAATGGATCGCCGAGGCCGGCCAGCGCGCCACCCGGCCGGGCGATTACCTGCGGGCGACGCTGGCCTTGGCCCGAGGTGCGGGGATGAACGGAATGGTGCGGGGCCAGGCCCGCGACCTGGGCGAGACGGCCCCCACCACCATCACCGGCCTCGAGCAGTTGCACGCCGAAAAGACAGCGGCCCTGTTCTGCGCCGCCCTGGAAATAGGCGCCGCGGTGGCGGGCGCCGACCAGACCCAACAGAGCGCGCTGTCGCGATTCGGTCAGCGTTATGGAATCGCATTTCAGCACGCGGACGATCTTGACGATGCTGATCACGTGGCCCACGCAGCAGCAGCGCGCGATCGTTTGACCACGCTCATCGCGGACGCGGCGTCGGCGCTGGAGCCGCTGGGGGCGCGCGGCGATCGCCTGCGTTCGTTCGCCGAGGCGCTGCTGGCGAAGGCGGCTTTACCATGACCGCACGCGGCCCATGCCGACCCGTGTTAACCTGAAGCAGAGAATGTTGATCCGCGCGGGACACCAGCTCTGATGCCAGTCGACGAGAACACGCGCATGTTCGAAGCCCCCGCCGCCCCGGAAGGGGGCAAGCGGGATCGCGCCTATCTGGTCGTGCTGGCCGGCACCAGCGTCGGTGAGATGTACAAGATCGAAAGCGAGCAGACCATCATCGGGCGTGGCCAGAAGGCGCAGATTCGGCTGCTGGACGATGGCATCTCGCGCGAACACGCCCAGCTGGTGGTGCAAGGCGAACGAGTGATCCTGGAGGACATGGGGTCGACCAACGGCACCTATTGCAACGGCCTCAAGGTCGATCGCAAGGAGCTGGTCGACGGCGACAAGATCCTGGTCGGTTCGACCACGATCCTGAAGTTCACGTACCACGACAACCTGGACGAGATCTTCCAGAAGCAGATGTATGAATCAGCCCTGCGCGACGGGCTGACCCGGGCGTTCAACAAAAAATATTTCACTGACCGGCTGGAGAGCGAGTTCACCTTCTCCTCTCGCCACGGGGCGCCTCTGACCCTGCTGCTGTTCGACATCGACCACTTCAAGCGGGTCAACGACACCTACGGCCACCTGGCCGGCGACCACGTCCTTTCCGAGCTGTCCACGCTGATGGCTGGATCGTTGCGCGTCGAGGACGTGTTCGCCCGCTGCGGCGGCGAAGAATTCGGAGTCATCTGCCGCGGCGCCGACGTGGTGCAAGGCCAGATCGTCGGCGAACGCATGCGCAAAGCGGTCGAAGGAATGGCCTTCGTCTATGACGGCCGCCGTATCCCGGTGACCATCAGCCTGGGGCTGGCCACGCTGCCTGATCCGACCATCAAGGACGCCGCCCAGTTGATCAGCGCCGCCGACACCGCCCTTTACAAATCAAAACACGGCGGCCGCAACCGGCTGACCATCTACACGGCCGGCAGCGGCGCCTGAACGCCGACGACCGCTGACGGTTTTCACCGGCGATTATTTGCCGGCGACAGGTTCGGTTCGTACTCTCAATTTGTGAGACCTCCCCTGGCCACGGTGCTGCCTGCGGCCTTCCTGGCGGCGGCCGTGGTGGCGTTCTCCGGCGACGCCAGCGGCCGACGGCAAGACGACGACGAAAAGACCGCGACAGAACCGGTGCCGCCGCGCCCGCACCCGGGCAAGCCGGTGGCGTTCGATCCGCGCTGGCTGGAGCCGTTCTTCACCGAGGGACCGCTCAAATCGGCCGCCGAGTTGTTTCGCGCCGAAGACTTCGGCCCCGCCGACGCCGCGTTCACCAAGGCGATGAAGAAACTGCCGGCCGGCGCGCCAGAACGCCAGGCCGCCGCCTACCTGGACGCCCTGGCGAAAGAGACCCTGGGCAAGTGGACCGACGCGGGGGCGATCTTCGAAGGCCTTTACCGCACGTACCCCAAGCTGGCCGCCTACCATGCTTATCATGCCGCTCGCTGTCACCTGCGCCGGGGCGACGCCGCCGGCGCACTGGACTGGGCGGCGCGCGTGCCGGCGGGAGCTGTGCCGGAGGCCGACGCGCTGCCGGTGCGCATCGAAGCGCTGCGGACCCTGGGGCGCTGGGAAGAAGCACTGGCGGCGATCAACGGCGCGCTGGGACGCCCGACCAGCGCCAGCCACGCCGAGCTGCTTTTCAAGAAAGCCGAGGCCACCGAGAAGATCGTGGCCGCCCAGCCAGGTGGCGCGGCGGCGGCGCTGCCGGATGTCAGCGCGCTTTACCGGCGGGTGTGGGCCGCGGCGCCGCTGGAACCGTGGGGTGACAAGGCCGCCGAGCGCCTGAGCGCCCTGGCGCAGACTCTGCCGCCTTACGAATCCAGGCTGGTGCGCGCGCACACAGCCGGCGAATGGGTGACGCGCGGGATGTCGTTCTTCGATCACAATCGCAACACTGAATCCGAGGCCGCCTTCGCCTCGGCGCTGGCCGCGCCCGGGCTAGACGCGGATCTGGAATGCCGCGCCCGTTACAGCCGCGCCCAATCGGTGTGGAAGCAGCGCCAGCGTTCGCGAGCGGCGCCGCTGTTCGACGACGCCGAGGCGGCCTGCGCCCGGGTGAACAACCGCGACCTGCACGCCAAGGCCCTGTACCAGGCCGGCCGCTGCTTCGGATCGATGACCTTCCAGACCGGCGTCGACGAGGCGCAATTGAAAATCTACCGCGACACCGCGCTGGCCCGGTTCGCCCGTGTCGAGGCCGAGCACGCCGACCACAGCTATGCCGACGACGCCCGCGTGCGGTCGGCTGAACTGATGACGGATGCCGGCGACGAGGCCGAATCGAACCGCCTGCTGGCGGCGGTCGTCGATCTTTACCCGAACGGCGATCTGCTGAACGAAGCGTTGTGGCGCCTGGCGTTCACCGCCTGGCGCGGCGGGCGTTACGACGATGCCCTGCACTGGCTGGACGAGACGCTGCGCTTGGTCCCGCACGAAGACATCTGGTACGCCGAGGGCCGCACGCCGTACTGGAAGGCGCGCATCTATGAACGCCAGGGCAAGGCCGCCCTGGCCCGCGATTGGTACGAACGCGCCGTGCGCGAATACCCGCTGTCGGTGTACGCGCTGCTGTCGCTGTCCCACCTGCGCGACCTGGCGCCGAAGGCCCGCGCCGCGCTGATCGCCGAGCTGCGCGCGCCGCTGCACAAACCCGCGCGCTGGACCTTCGCCGCCCGCCCGCTGTTCGGTGACGCCGGCTTCCAGCGCGCCGTCGAGCTTGCGCGCCTGGGCCTCGGCAGTGATGCCCGGCGCGAGCTGTCGAAGCTGGGTCTATCGACGGCGGGAGAAAAACACCCGCGGACCAAGGGCGAACCCAGCGACGAAGATCTCCTGTGGATCGCCGCCATTCTCCTCGACCGCGGCGGCGTGTGGAGCGCGTCGCACTCGATCCCACGCTACACCCTGACCGACTATCGCCTGGAGTACCCGAAGGAGCTGGGCGAGGCGAAGTGGAAGCTGTCTTACCCGCGCGCCTTCCCGCAGCTCATCAGCAAGAACGCCGCCGCCAACGATCTGCCCGAAGCGTTGCAGCTGGCCATCATCCGCGAAGAAAGCGCTTTTTCGCCGCGCATCGAATCGTTCGCCAATGCCATGGGCCTCACCCAGATGTTGATCAAGACCGCCCAGCGGTTCGCCAACCACGCGCCGGTGAACCGCGAGGTGCTGATGGACCCGGTCAGGAACGTCGAGCTGGGGTCGCGCTTTCTGGGCTTCTTGTGGAAGCACTTCGGTGGCGCGGCGCCGCTGGCGATCGCCGGCTACAACGCTGGCGAGCGCGCCGTGGAAAGCTGGATCACAGAGCGCGGCACGCTGGCCATGGACGAATTCATGGAGAGCATCCGGGTCGACGAAACCCGCAATTACACCAAGCGCGTGCTGGCGTCGTACTTCGCCTATTCCTGGCTGTACGCCGACAACCCCGTTCCCGATCTACCGCTGGCCCTGCCCGGCGCCCACTCGCCCGACCCCCGCACCGCCGAGAAGCGCTGAGCCGCCCGCGCTATTTTTTCTTTTTGCGGCCGAAGAGCCCGGAGCGTTCCGGCTGCACCTTTTGCCCGCCGGCGGCGGCGTAGGCGCGCAGGTGCTGCTCTTCGTCCTTCGACAGCGTCTTCGGCACCACCAGCTTGACGTGGGCGATGATGTCGCCCTGCCCGCGCTCTTCCAGGCGCGGCATACCCTTGCCGCGCAGGCGCAGGGTGTCGCCGGGCTGCGTGCCGGCGGGGACCTCCAGCGTCGCCTCGCCGTCGATCGTCGGAACGGTGACGGTGTCGCCCAGGGCCAGCTGCGGGAAGCTGGCCGCTACCTCGGTGTGCAGGTCGGCGCCGTCGCGTTCAAAACGCGCGTCTTCTTCCACGTGCAAGACGACGTACAGGTTGCCGGGGCGACCGCCGCGGCCGCCCGCCTCGCCCCGCCCCATCAAACGCAAGGTCGCGTTGTCGTCGACGCCGGCGGGGATGGAAAGCTGCAGGGTCTCTTCTTGGTGCGTGACGCCCGAGCCATCGCAGGTGGTGCACGGCGTGCGAATCACCCGGCCCTCGCCGCGGCAGATCGGGCAGGTCGTCGAGATCATCAGGAAGCCTTGCGAGTGCATGACCTGCCCGCGCCCGCCGCACTGCTGGCACACCTCCGGCGATGATCCAGGCTTGGCGCCGCTGCCGTGGCAGGTCTCGCAGGGGGCGCGCCGCCGCACCTTGACGTCCTTGGTGACGCCGGTGGCCGCCTCGGCGAACGTGATATCCATCCGGGTTTCGATGTCGGCGCCGCGTCCAGGGCCGCGCCGCCCGCCGCCCGGCCCGCCCCCGCCCCGGAAGATGTCGCCGAACACGTCGGAGAACGCCGAGAAGATGTCGCCCACGTCGGAGAAGCCTTGCCCGAAGCCGCCGCCCGGACCGGCGTGGCCAAATCGATCGTACGCCGCGCGCTTCTGCGGATCGGACAGCACCTGATAGGCCTCCGACGCTTCCTTGAACTGCGCCTCGGAGATGGCGTTGCCGGGGTTCTTGTCCGGGTGCAGCTCCATGGCCAGTTTTCGGTACGCGCGCTTCAGCTCGGCGGCGTCGCAGTCACGCGCGACGCCCAGCACCTCGTAAAAATCCTTCTTCTCCGACACGGTAGCGCCCACCGTAAGAACCTCTCCTTCTGCTGTCAAATCGACATTTGTGCGTTAGGCTAAAACTGTCATGAAACACAGTCCCGGTTTCCTCGCCTTGGTCGAGGAATCGAAAAAACACATCCGCGAGTGCAGCATCGCCGACGTCAAGGCCCGCCTGGAACGGGGCGAGAAATTCCACTTCATCGACGTGCGCGAGGATCACGAGTTCGACCAGGACCATGCCAAAGGCGCCCGCCACATCGGTCGCGGCGTGCTGGAGCGCGACGTCGAAACGCTGATCCCCAGCAAGCACGCGCCCATCGTCCTTTATTGCGGCGGCGGCTTCCGCTCGGCGCTGGCCGCCGACAGCCTGCGCAAGATGGGCTACGAAAACGTGCTGTCGATGGACGGTGGCATCCGCGCCTGGCGGGAGGCCCACTACCCGCTGGAAAAGCTCTGAGCGCCCGCGCTGGCGCGTCCGCCGGTTTGCCGTTGCTCGACGCCGCGCGCGCCGCGGTGGTGGCCTGCGAGGCGTGCCCGCGCCTGCGCACGTACTGCCGGCGCATCGGCGTGGAAAAGAAAGCGGCCCACCGCAACGACACCTACTGGGCGAAGCCAGTTCCCGGTTTTGGTGATCCGCAGGCCCGCCTGCTGCTGGTCGGTCTGGCCCCGGCGGCGCACGGCGCGAACCGCACCGGGCGCGTGTTCACCGGCGACGGCTCGGGCGATTTTCGGCTCTCCTGACGTTCGAGTGGGTGCGTGAGACGCGGCTGGTGGCGTGAGTTGTCGACGGTGACGGTGCGCTCGGGCGCGTCCCCGGAGGTGGCTGAAAAGTGCGCATGCAGGAGGCGGTACCCTGCGGCTTCTTGACGA